>CAYTDW010000033.1:0-11493 GCA_964436585.1 uncultured Halioglobus sp.
CCAGGGACCAGCGGAAATCGAGCGGCTGACCACCCGGTCCAGGCTGCAGCCAGGGCCAGGCAAATGTGGGCAGAAAAGGTGGAATACCCATGCCTTGTCCGCCATCCGGCATGGAATAGCTGAAGCGCGAGCCGATAGTGTCCACCGCAAATCCCGCATGCGCGAGGACGACGCCAAGCACGCTTGCGCATATTACAGCGGGTAGGTGTTGCGGGACCGGCGTTTTGAGTTTGGGCCAATACAGCATAATGGCCAGGGTTACCGCAGCAACAAAGAGGCTGGTACCGTCGAAGTAGCTTAACGAACCGACGAGCAACCAGACCTTGTCGACATAGTGTTCGGGCATGTCCTGCACTGACAGGCCGAAAAAGTCCTTGATCTGCAGGGTTGCAAGCACGATTGCTATGCCACCGGTAAAGCCGAGTGTCACCGATTCCGGAATATATTCGATTAAGCGCCCGACACGCGCATAGGCCATGGCAACCAACATCAGGCCAGCCATGGAGGTGGCCAGCAACAGCCCTGCGAGTCCATATAACTGGGCAATTGGATAGAGAATGACAACAAATGCAGCGGTAGGACCGGATACGCTATACCGACTTCCACCAGTCAGCGCGATGACAAAGCCGCCGATAATCGCGGTGTACAAGCCGTACTGGGGTGCAACCCCGCTGGCGATCGCCAATGCCATCGCAAGGGGGATGGCAATAATCCCGACGGTCAGGCCAGCCAGCAGATCCCGCCGCAGGCTGACGAGAGTGTAAGGCTCCTCTCCCAGGCAGGCATCGCGCAGTGCGTGGCCGATGCGCAGGGAAAAGAGGTGGGCTCTATACGTCATGCAGGAATCCCTCCCCGGGGCAGGGCTTTCAATGCTAATTTAAATATAATAATATGATAATGGTATTATAATTGAAAGCGGCAGAGTCGAGCGTGCCCACGGGAAAATGCCAAAAGGAGCCAACACTATGGAAAAGCGTACAGCCCGCTTGACGCTACTGGTCGACCCAAATAAAAAGATAGCCTTCGAAAAGCTGTGCGCTCTTGAGGACGTGACGCCATCGCAAAAAATAAGGCAGTTCATGCGCGACTATATCGAACAAAAGCTCGGCGTTGATTGGCGCGAACAGGTCTTTGATGAGCGCGACGTTGCTCCCTGAGTGCGCTGTAAATCTGCGCAAGGCAGTAAGGCAAGATCATAATCGGTAGCCGTCGTTATTCCCCTGATCTACACTGGCCACCAGAGGCCTTACCAAACTACGGAGTGATTGACGATCTACCGTTCACTTATCTCACTGTCACTGCTGCTGACGTTCCTGACAGTCGTCCTGAGTGCTTATATCCGCCTGGCAGAAGTAGGCATTGGCTGTGGGAACTGGCCGCAATGCTATGCGCAGCTGGATCCGGGCACGGAAAAAAAGGGCATCACTGTACTGACGCATGGTGGTCAGGATATGGCGTACTATCCTGCCAGGGTGGCCCATCGGTACATCGCCAGTACACTGGGCGTTTTTATTCTGGTTATCTTTGTCTTTGCCCTGCGCAAAGGTGAAAAACACGCCACCAGCGCACTCATCCCCACGGCCATTTTCGCGATCACCGTATTCCTCTCGGTCCTGGGTTATTACACCCCTACCCGCATCAACCCCCTGGTCACCATGGGCAACCTGCTTGGTGGCATGGCGTTGCTGGGTTTGCTCTGGTGGCTGTTACAGCGGGAAATGGAGGGGGCCGCAGAGCCCCCGGGGCCTGCAAACCTGCGTCCACTGGCGGCACTGGCGCTCGGCCTGGTGGTGTTGCAGATCGTCCTCGGCGGCTGGAGCAGCGCCAACTATGCGTCGGCAAGCTGTCCCGGGCTGATCAGTTGCGAAGGGGGTATGCCCAGGGCTGAGTACGTGGCGGATGCGTTCAATCCGCTGCGCAGTATTGCCCTGGATGAGCTGGGGCAAGTGGTTCGCTCCGAATCGCTGGCCGTGTTGAGCATGGTCCACCGAATGTTCGCCCTGCTTACGGCAGGCTATCTGGCCTGGCTGGTACGCAGGCTGAGATCTGTGCCCACTCTGAAAGGCACAATGATTGCCCTATCGCTGTTTTCCATCGGCCAGGTGGCAGTCGGCATCGGTACTGTATGGTTCCATATGCCGCTCACACTGCTGACTCTGCACAACTGCATGGCTGCAGGCCTGTTGCTGAGCTGTATCAATCTGCTGCACCGACTGGTTCCGCCAGCAGAGTCTCGACCTCCTGGGTGACGGCCAGCGCATCGGCATCGGTAAACCCCAGCGCGGAGAAACGGACCTTGCCGCGCCGGTCAACCAGGTAGTGGCTCGGGTAGCCCGCCACCCGGTACAGCTTGCTGACGGCGCGATCGGCATCCCGGGCCAGGGGAAACTCGAGACCGTGCTCCCGGGCGAACGCACGCGCCGCCATTGGGTCCTCGTCCACATTGATGGCGATTACCTGGAAACCCTCATCCCGATGGCGTCGCCACAAGCTCGCCAGCAGCGGCATTTCCTCCCGGCAGGGCTCGCACCAGGACGCCCAGAAACTCACGTAAACCACTTCGCCGCGATGATCGCCCAGGGAGATAGTCTCTTCGCCGTCCAGGCTCGGCAGCGAAAAATCCGGTGCATCCGGCGCCAGGAAACGCTGTTCGCCACAACCCGCCAGCAGCAGGAATCCGGCAAGAAGGAATGGTAGAAACCGGCAGGCCGAGTGTGTTAAGCAGTATTTCATTGTCCTGTCATCCCGCTTGCTGCAACATAGTCAAAAAATCGGAGAGCGCACGTGGAAATCATCCTGTTCACCGGCGTCGGCATCGTGCTCTACCTGCTGTGCGACCGCTTGTTGATCCTGCTGGAGAACATGCACGGCGACCCGCTACCGGGCCGCAACGTGATTTTTTTCGTGTTGATACTCACGCTGTCACTGGCCACCTTCAGCCTGATGCGCACCCTGCTGTACCCGGGTGAGGGCGCGCAGGACGATCACCAGGAACAGCAGGCCCCCGATAGCGGACACCAGTCCACCCAATCCCATTAGACCCATGCCCAGTACCCGCTCAAGGGAATCCAGTCCCTGCTCAGCGCCGGCCACCTTGCGCTGTACGCCGTAGCCCCCTGACCACACCAGGCCCGCCACGTGCAGCAATTGGCCGCCGCTGTAAATGATCGGCTGCCAGATCGCCAACTTCGGATCGTGCAGCGGGCGCCCCAGGCGCGGCAGCAACACATAGCACACACCCATCATGGCAAGTGTCACTCCGACAATCGATCCGTGGTAGTGCGCGGGAATGGTGACATCGCTACCCGAGATGAGGAAACCGATGCAGCCGCCGATGCCAAAGAGGAAAAGGGAGCACTGCAGGGCGGAGCGCGCCTGCCACTCTGCCTGCGTTGCCCCGCCGTAGCGCAACAGTGCCGTCAGCACGGCCAAAGCCAGAGGCAATGTGGCCAGGCTGCCGCCCCAACGCATCAGCCAGGTGAATAACAGTACATGCTCCGGCGTGGTAAGCGGGTAGGCAAGGTAGATCAGCGGCGATACGAACACGCAGACCAGGCCGACAAACAGGATCAGCAGCACCACCCGCGGCGTAACCACCAACTGCAGGCCGGATTCCCGCGACAGCATCAACCAGCACACCAGCATCAGCAGCGTGTAGGTGAACTGCAACACATGACCGCCTCCCCAGAATAACAATTCAAAAAATGACTGACCCATCAGGTAGTCGGGCATCTGCAGGTAGGACCATACAAAACAGATCATCGCGACTGCCGCGGAGACCGCAGCGGCATTGAGACCAAAGCGCAGGGCGCCGCGCGCACTCACCCATGGCCCCACCGGCGCCATGAAGAACATGCTGTTGAGCACCAGCAGGGTGAAGCCCACGGCAAAAAGCAGCAGACCGCTGAAAAACACTGGGTGCTGCAGTACGGGAATGTAATTGCTCATGAGAGGCTGGGCGTCGCGCACAAAGGGCGACAGGATAATCACCAGGGACCCCAGGCTGGCGAGCAACAACGCGGCCCAGGCCAGCCACATCCGGCCGGGGCGCTGGTTAAGGCTCCACAGGATACCGCCGAAAGCCAGGCTCCAGACCAGCACCGAGAGGTTCACATGGACCACCAGCGCGGAATGGAAGAAATCAATCCAGGGGATGTGCTCGGACAGGTAAGGTGTGCGCGACACGACCAGCAACAGGGAGAATACGCCCGCACCGAGCAGCGCCAGTACGCACAGCCAGAGCCATCCCAGTGCCAGCAGGCGGCGGGAATCCTGCGGCACCTCCAGGCTGTAGTCCTGCTCCGGGGTCACTGTAATCTGAAACCTTCCTTGAAACTGGCCACCATCACCTGGGCGGGCCGCAGCTCGACCTCCTGATCCAGCACCCAGGGATAGTCCGCCTGCGCCACATCGTCATTCATCCGCAGTTGCAGGCGATGAGAACCGGCGGGCACGGCAAAGCGTCGGTAAATGCTGGAAACACCATCGTTGTGCAGGCCCGATGCGGGCACGGTCGCACGGTACAGCGTTTTACCATCCAGCAGCAACTCCAGTTGCAATGGCGAGCGCTCCCGGGGACAGATTTCCGGCCGCTGCTTGTCGCCCGGTAGCGGCGTGTAGACCCCGGCGGCGACCGGGGTACAGGCGCCGATTGTCTTGCCGGCATGGCGCACGGCTATCTTCAACTCGGCCATATCCTCGGCCAGGGTTCGATAGTCGGGCTGTTGGGTGAAGTATGCGATCGGCAGGAAGAACAGGGCATAGAACAGGGCCTGAGCGAGGTAGCGCGCGGCGTCAGCCATTGGCCACCTCCCGCACTCCGGGTTTCATGTGGCCATTCTCCCGCAATTCCTGCTGGAACGCGGCAACTTCCTCACGCAGGGCCCGGGTACCCTGCGCGCCCAGCCAGCGCAGGCGAACCCGCTCCCGCGGTACCCGGGTTCGCAGCACCGGCATGCGCTCCATATCGAACCGCTGGTCCACCCAGGTATTGCCCAGGCGATAGAAGCAATCCCCCTCGCAGCAGCCGCTGATCAGGACACCCTCCGCCAGGTCCTGGCGCAATACGTAGTCGACAAAGGCCGGGGGCACCAGGGCGGAGCAGGGCATGCTGATGGTGGCGACACTACTCGACTCCATGCCCTCCACCACACTGCCGTGGTCGCAGCCATACAATATGATGCGCGGCGCATCGGTGGCCAGCGTGCGCAACCTGGCCTCGGTCAGGGACAATAACTCCTTGATGTGCATGCCGGGAATGCTGATGCCGGTGGTCAGTTCCTCCACGTGGCGAAACGGCGAGGACGACGGGCAGGCGCCCGCGCAAATACCGCAACTGAGGCAGAGGTCAGGGTCGACCACCGACTGCCTGTGCCCCTTCTTGTAGTCATGTTCCTTCATGGTGATCGCGTCGTAGGGACAGTCCGCCAGGCACCAGCCGCAGCCGTTGCAGTTTGCCGGGTCCACCACGGCGATCGGGGTCTGCTGCGCTCGCTTCGAGGGCAACCACGGTAGCAGGCAGAGCAGCGTCGACAGCCCGACCAGCACAGCCCAGGCCTGGCCCGGGCCCCAGTTATCAATTATGAGATAGGGATTCATGAATACCCAGTCCAGCCCCACCTCGGTCACGGCAAGGTCCAGGTTAGCCGGTGCCTGGCTGACGGCGGGCCGCCAAAGGGAGATGGCCAGTAGTGCCAGCAGGGTGCCCGCGGCCAGCCCCCGGGCTGGGTTGCTGCGGGCGGCTGTTACCCGCTTGATGTGAATGAACATCCCCAGCAGCAGGGCCAGCGGGATCCCGATGTGCAGGAAGACCAGCAGCGAGAAAAACCGGTCGCTGAGGGTGGACTCGTTAAGGAAGTTGCTGGCCATCGGGTCGACCATGATCGGCAACCAGTCGAACCACTCCGCGGTGGTGATGGCGATGTACTGGGCCTGCTGGTCCCATACCAGCCAGTAGCCGCCGATGGCGGAGGCGAACAGCAGCCACAAGAGCGGGATGCCCGATACCCAGCTGAACCAGCGCGGGCCGCTGTAACGGTCCCTGGCGAACTCCCGCAGCAGGTGCAGGGTTACGGTGATCCCCATGGCCGCGGACGCATACCGGTGAAAGCTGCGCATGACCCCGCCCAGATACCATTGGCCCACGGTTATGCGCTCGATCGAGCTGTAGGCTCCGGATATACTGGTTTCGAAGAAAATGAAGAGGTAGACCCCGGTAACCGCCACGATCCAGAAAAAGAAAAAGGACATCGCGCCCAGCTGGTACATGGGATTCCAGGCCGGGGTGAATGCCCTGGAAAACAGGCTGTCGAGCTGGTCGAACCCCTTCTTCAGCGCTGTTTTCATCGCCCGGCTCGCAGGCTCTTGCGCCATTCCCTTACCAGCACCCACCCGAGTACGAGCGAGCTCAGGATACCCACAAAGGTGCCAATGAAGACCGAGATATCGATGTAGTAATTGTCCGTCGCCGGGTCGTAGACCGTACAAAAGAGGCGAATGCGGTTGCCAAGGTAAGAGAGGGAGGACTGCTCGCGCGGCTCGCCGAAGACCAGGTCCTTCAGCGGCTCTATCAGCTGCGGTGTGGGGAAGGTGATGCCGTAGACCTGGCGGTAGACCTTGCCGTCAGCGTCGATAATGGAAGACTGTATGAGGTGATCGAATCCTCCGGCGGTGGACGTGTAGATAAACCCCAGTTGCCGCACCAGCGAGTCGATAGCCGCTGCGTCTCCGGAAAGAAACTGCCAGTGAGGTTCGGTCACGCCGTTGACCCGGCCAAACTCTGCCATGCGCTCCGGGGTGTCTTTGGCGGTGTCAAAACCCACGGTGATCACCTCGAAGCTGTCTTCATCAAGGGCGGAGCGCGCCTTTTTGACGACCTGCTGCAGGTACACCGTGGTGCTGGGGCAGATATGGTGACAGCTGGTGAAAATCAGGCTGATCACCAGTGGCTTGCCCCGGAAGTCCTCCAGCGCCACCTGCCGCCCATCGGGCGCGGTCAGCGTGACGCCCGCCAGGGTTTTGCCGATGACCCCCTGGCTGTAGGCGAGCGCCTCCTCCCGGCTGAATACCGCTGGATCGGACTCGCTGTGCGCAAAAGAGGCGTTCATTAGAAAACAAAGGCCGGCTAGCGCCGGCCAGGAAAACGTATGCATTGTGACCTGCTGTGGAAACTCAGGGCCTAGCCGATACCCCAGGTCTCGGCGAGGTATTTCCAGTTGATAAAATAATACAGCGCGAAGCTGACGAAAAATACCATTGTCAGCACCAGGGTACCCGGTATCGCGAAGGCACTGCCGCCGTTGGCGTTGTATTCTTCATCGGTGACCGGTTTGGCAATCCAGGGCTGATCCTGCTTCTGATCACCCAGCTTCCGGCCAAACAGCAGGGTGCCGACGATAATCACACAGAATGCCGCACCGCCAATCACCGCCACGATCACCGACATACCGTTCAGGGCCAGCATGGTATAGGCGGCGGCGGGGAACTCGTGGGTAATACCGCCGGTACCGGCAAAGCCGATATCCCAGTGACGGCGCGGCACACCCAGGGTTCCGGCGCCCATCAGGAACAGGGATACGCCGGACATGCCCAGGCCGAACAGGTAGGGCTGCCAGCGGGCCAGGCCCTTGAAGATGATTTCACGCCTGAACAGCACCGGCACCAGCCAGTAGGTCAGCGCCATAAAGGCGAGGGTTGACCCCACCACGACGGTGGCGTGGAAGTGACCGGGGACATACAGGGTATTGTGGATCAGGATGTTGATCTGCTCCGCCCCCATCACCACCCCGGTGATACCGCCGAGGAAACCAAATCCCACCAGGGAGATGAACATCCCGGAGAACGTCGGGTTGCCCCAGGGCGCCTTGCGCAGCCAGGTAAACATGCCGGCGCTGTGCCCGCGGGCGCGCTGGGCCGCCTCGATGGAACCCGGCACGGTAAGCCCGTGCACCATCGACGCCATGACTGCCAGGTACATGGCATAGCTGGTGTTGAACATCTTGAAGTTCGAGCTGACCCCCGGATCCACCAGCAGGTGGTGGGCGCTGGCGATCTGCAGGAACAGAATGTACATCAGGAAGGCGGTGCGGCTCACCTTTTCCGACAGCGCTCGCGCGCCGAACAGGATGGCGGCAATGGCATACCAGACGGATATGTGGGCAGCCACGTTGATCTGCTGGGAGGAGTGACCGAATGCCCACCAGATCAGGCGGTAGGCCAGGGCGTCGATTTCCCCGACCAGGCCCAGGCTCCACAACAGGGTGGGTATCAGGATGATAGCGCCGCTGACGATGGTAAATACCGCGATGATTGCCGCGGTGATGGCGCCAAACGTCACCAGGGGCACCGAGCCCTCGTAGGTCCTGTCATTTTTCGCAACCACCAGGGTGCCAAAAAAGACAAAACAGGCGATCAGGGCGCCCACCGCAAACAGAATAAGGCTGAGGTAGAACAGCGGCGGGGCTTCCATGGGCGCGTAGGAGGTCATCATCACGCTCGAATTGCCCTGCAACACCACGACATTGTTCATCACCGCGCCGATCACCATGAGCACGAAGCCGGCCCACGCCCAGGCGGGTGTCGCCAGGCGGCAGCCGAGCAGCACCGCGGAGCAGAAGTAGAGCACGGCGATTTCAAAAAAGATCATCCAGAAAATAAGCACGTTGAGTCCGTGGGCGGTGAGAACCATGTAAAAGTCCTCGGCGCCCAGCAGGTGCACCGCCTGCCAGCGGGTGAGACCCACCAACAGGCCGAAGACGCCGCCCACCAGCAGGAAGACCACCGCTGCCACCGCATTGGCCTTGATGAGATTTTCCGCCGGGACGTTGAATTTAAGGCCTGTGTCCGGGCAAGTCCTGAAAACTGTATTAGCCATGTCCCCTCCCCTATTCCACGACCAGTATCTTGCCGATCATCAGGTGGTGCCCGACGCCGCAATACTCATTACAGATGACCGAAAACTCACCCGCCGAATTCGGTGTAAGGGTGAACACATGTTCGTAGTTGGGCACCACCTGGATATTGATATTGGCCGGCTGCAGGGAGAAGCCGTGCTGCCAGTCCAGGGAGGAGAGGTGAAAACGGTAGGTCTCGCCCTTCTTGAGTTCAAGCGTGGGCCACCAGTCCCACAGGCGGCCGAGCATATAGACGTCGCTGCCTGCCGGCGGTGCCACCACCGGGTGGTTGCGCGGGCCCTCGGTGCGCACGGTGAACTTGTCGACGAAGGCCTGGGTCGCCTCCTGGAATTTCGCCGGGGTGGTCTTGTAGGTTTCAGTGCCAAGGTTCTGTTTTCCCACCACATGCCAATAGGGCATCATGAAGGTCATCACCAGACCCCAGACGAATACCACGGTGATCCACAGCAGCTCGGACTTGTGTATAGGCTCGTTCCACCAGAGCTTTTTAGCGGGAGGCGACAGGCTGGACATAATGCAAACCCTCTTTTTATAGATTTTTTTTAGCGCGCGGGGATGGTGACGATCTCCATGATGCCCCACACCAGGTACAGTAAAGCCGGAGACGCCACCCCCAGGAATAGCAGCAGAAATGGGTTATCCAGCAGCTTTTGCATCATCGGCACCTGGCCGGTTTCAAACGGATCCTGTTCTGACATTGCTTCTCTCCTTATGCAGCTGATACAGCCGAAACAACTATGCACCGCTTTGGCACATGGTACTCATTCTTGGGGTGCATTTATTGATCCTTGTCAAGGAATCGCAATAACCCACCAGAACCATCAGATATTTATTCCGGCCGCACCAAAGGGCAGCTTTCCCGAGCGAGCGGAAATTTCGCCAGTTCGGCACAGAGTTCGGCCGGGCCGGCAGAATCCAACAGCTCGACGGCGGCGCGGTAATCCCGGCGGCAGCAGTCCGAGCAAGCGTCTGTTACTGCCTCCGATCCCCCTGTTCCCGGGGGTTGGTAGATGAAGGCGCACAGTTGCAGCTCGTCGCGCAGCCCGACATCAATATCACAGGCCCTCCCTGCCTGTGCCCGCGCCTCGGCGTCGCTGAAACGTGCCCAGCTGGAGGCGCAGTCCACTTGCCAGTGGGCCTCCAGCGCGGCACTACTGACGGGAATGCGCTCATTCACGGCATCCGACACGCTCGCCGCGTACGCCGCAGGGGCTATAATAAGCAGCCAACAACAGAATTTTTGCACCACAACCATGCCCTATAAAAGCGCACTTCAGACACCTCGCTCTTGATGCAGATCAACTGCCGGTGCCACCGCTCGGAATAGCATGGACGCCCATTCACTCGAGCGCCCCGCAGCCGTTGCGGGCGGAAGATTACGATGACTGCTTTCCAGCGCCTGCTGCGGTTGATGTCCCTCGCCGTCCTGCTCGGGTCGGCCTGTGGTCAGGCCGGCGAACTGACGCTGGCCGACATCCAGCGCGTATTCCCCGAGGCGCAGACCATTACTCCCCTCAGTGGCAAGACACCGGCCTACATGGTGCGCGGTGAGCGCGGCACCCTGGGCTACGCCTTCAGCACCGAGGAGCTGGCGCCCATCTCCGCCTACTCGGGCAAGCCGATCAATGCCGTCGTGGGGTTGGGCGAGGACGGGCTCATCCGGGGGGTGGATATTCTCCACCACGAGGAGCCCATCCTAGTTATTGGCATCTCCGATCAGGACCTGCGCCGCTTTATCGACCAGTTCGAGGGCAAGAAATCCACCGACAGAATCCGGGTCGGTGCCAGGGGACGGCCGGGCTACGTGGGCATAGACGGCATCACCGGCGCTACCATTACCACCATGGTGCTGACCAGTTCCGTCAACACCTCGGTACAGCGCGTGGCGAGCGCCTACGGGATTCCCCGCGGCGACGGCGCCACGCCATCCGGCGGCGCGCCAGGTAGCGACCCGCCCGGGGCAGCCGATGAACCCCCCTGGAAGCAACTGTGGCAGGACCGGACCCTTGAACTGGGTGTGGTTACGCTGGCCCTGCTGTTGTTGCTGATTATCCTCTTCTTCCAGGACTGGCTGGTGGAACACACGGTGTTGTTTCACCGTCTGCGGGTGACCTACCTGGTGTTCACCGTTTTTTTTATCGGTTTCTACTGCTCTGCCCAGCTGTCGGTGATCAACCTGCTGGCATTTTTCCACAGCCTCACCAGCGGCTTCTCCTGGGATACCCTGCTGATCGAGCCGGTCGTGTTTGTGCTGTGGGGCTTTGTGGCTGTCAGCATCCTGCTGTGGGGCCGGGGCGTCTACTGCGGCTGGCTGTGCCCTTTCGGCGCGGCCCAGGACCTGATCAGCAAGCTGGCCAACCGGCTGGGCTTCGAGGGCTATCGCCTGCCGCAGATGGTGCACGAGCGCCTGTGGGCGATAAAGTACTTCATCCTGATAGCACTGGTGGGGCTCTCCCTGGACTCCATGGTGAACGCCGCCCAGCTGGCAGAGGTGGAACCCTTCAAGACCACCTTCATCCTGCGCTTCGCGCGCGAACCGGTGTTCGTCGCGTACGCCATTGCGCTGCTGGCGGTATCAGCC
>CAYTDW010000034.1:0-11460 GCA_964436585.1 uncultured Halioglobus sp.
CGTGCAGCGCCACGGGTTTGAAGCGCTGCCCGATGGCGGCAAGCAGGCGGCTGGTGCTCTCGTTGGCGGCCGCTACTGAAATTGTCCTGTCCATGCCGTGATCCTGCAGCACGCGCGCGGTGGCGTTTTGCCCCAGCAGCGTGGTGGCGATCACCGCGTGCAGGGCCGAGCCCAGTGCCGCGGGGTCGTACTCTCCCGTTATCTCCAGTCGTTCGCCCAGGGTGATGACCTCACCGACACGGGCGCTGGCGCCGGGCGCTATGGCCGAGGGGCTCAGGCGCAGCGGCAGGGTCGCAGTCGCCGCGGTATCAGCGGTGAGCCAGTTGGGCTGGTACTCGGGCAAGGGGTCAGGGGCCGCACTGGCCTGCAGCACCATGCGGCTGGGAATCGCGCTGCCATCGGGCAGGGCCAGGGTGTCGCCCTCGGGCAACATCCAGCCGGCTTGCAGCGTGTCCATCCACTCGCCGCCGGTTTCCTTGCTGTCCAGGGTGATGATCAGGCTGTCCCGGGGCCGGGTCAGCGCCACGTACAGCAGGCGTTTGGCTTCCTGTAGTTCCTGCTCCATCGCCGCCAGCCCTTGCGGGCCTGCCGCAATCTCATCCAGCAGCGGAATCCTGGCGCTTTGCTGTCCAGTGAAGGCGGGCCAGTAGCGCAGGGTGCGGTTGGCCAGCGGGTCGTCGAGGCTGATGGGGTGGGGCGAGGGCAACACGCTCAAACCCCACAGCCGTGGCTTCAGATCGGCGCTGAGGTCCATGGCGATCACGATGGGCCACTCCAGGCCCTTGGCGCCGTGGTGGGTAACCAGCTGTATCGCGTTCTCGGCGCTGCCGGTGGCCTGGGTGTCCTGCTCCGCCTCGGCCAGCTGGTACAGCCACAGCGCCAGGCCCGCGCTGGTGGCCGGCTGGTTCTGCGCGCCGCACTGGTTGACGTAGTCATCGGCGTGGGCCAGCAGCGCGGCGAGGTTGTTGAGGCGGTGCTGGCTGCGCTGCTCAGTGGGGCCCCAGCGGTAGACGGATTCGCGCACGCTGCCCGCGTCGATCGCGCTGCGCAGCACTTCCACCGGGGTGAGAAACTGCAGGCGTTCGCGCTGGGCTTTCAGCGCCGCCACCGGGCCTTCTTCGGCATCTTCCAGCCACTGGCGGGAGCTGTTGTCCGCATCGCCCAGGTACTCCAGGCGCCGGGCGATCCAGGCCTCCGGGTTCTCACAGTAGGTGAGCGTGTGAATCTCGGCGCTGGCAAGCGTGTCCTGCGGGTCGATCAGGCGGCGCAGGCAGGCCATGGCCAGGCAGCCTTCCGGCGTGGCGAGCAATCCCGGGCGCTTGTAGCGTATGGGGAGTTTGGCCTCGCTTAACGCTTTGGCGATTTCATCGAGGTTGTCGTGGGTGCGGCACAGTATGGCGATGTCGCTGTAGGTGGCCGCGCGTTCCTGTTTACTGTCCTTGTCCACCACCGTCCTGCCGCCTGCCATCATGCCGGCGATGGCGCTGGCCAGGGCCTGGGCGCGCTCCGACTTCTTGCCCCCGGCCAGGCGCCACAGCTCCACCGCCGGTTCGCTGGTGAATGCCTCCCGCGCGGGCTGCAGTTTAACCTGCCCGGGCTTTAGCGAGTCGGCGAAGGCGGGCACGAACAGATTATTGACGTAGGCCACCAGCGCGGGCGTGGAGCGCCAGGATTTCTCCAGAATCTCCGGTTCATTGCCAGCGGCGGTCACCCGCTGCACCACCGCCGCCATCAGGGTGGGGTCGGAGCCGCGAAAGCCGTAAATGGACTGCTTGATGTCGCCCACCCAGATCACCTGCGCGGCCAGACGCGACAGTTTCAGGAACAGCGCGAGCTGGATCGGGCTGGTATCCTGGAATTCATCCACCATCAGCAGCTGCAGTTCCTCGCGCAGGGTCTGCTGCACGCCGGGGTGGTCCAGCAGCTGGTACAGGCGCTGTTCCTGGTCGACAAAGTCGATCAGGCCCTTCTGCGTTTTCAGTTGCTGGTAGGCGCTGAGGCTGGCGGCGGCAATCTCGAAGGCCTGCTCGGCGAAGAAGCGGATATCGCCGTGCAGGCCCGGGTGCCTGGCGTAGTCCATGGCGATGTCGGCGATGGGCTCGGCCAACGCTTTGGATCTGGCGCCGGGCATTTTCTTGCTCAGGCCGATCCACTCGGGCCAGGTGGCGCGCTGCTTGTACAGCCCGGCGCGGATGCCGGTGATGAGCGAGACATACTCCCGCGTCACCTTGGTGCCGTCCTCAGCGGTGTCGATGCCTGCCAGTGCGTGCTCGATGGCGTTCAGCAGCAGCCGGTCCAGGTCGCGGCTGCTGGCGGTGGGGAAATGCGCCAGCAGGGCATCGGCGCTGGCCCTGCCCAGGTGGCGTATGGCGTCGGGGGACTGGTTGTTGGCGCGGGCGGCGTCGGCGATCTTCTTCACTTCCTGGCGCCACAGCTGTGCCCTGCTGCGCTGGTCGATGATCTGCAGGCGGTGGCAGGCGGCGTTCATCCGGCGAATCAGCAGTTTGTTGCCGGCCAGGGCCTGCTCCATGGCCTGGAAGAACAGCACATCGCCCTGCCCCTCCTCCAGCACCTGCTGGTCCGGCGGCATGCCGGCCTCGAAGGCAAAGCGCCGCAGGATCTCGCCGCACACGCTGTTGACGGTGCCGATCAGTGCCTGCTCCATCTGGTTGGCCACGCGCAACTGCCCGGCCTCGACCAGGGAGCCGCGCACCCGCTCCTTGAGTTCCCCCGCGGCGAGCTTGGTGAAGGTGGTGGCCATCACACCGGCGGGCGTCACCTGCTGCGAGCTCAGCAGCTGTTCCAGCTTCCGCGTGAGAGAGAAGGTCTTGCCGCTACCGGCGCCGGCGCTGATGAAATGGATGGTGGCGCTCATGCGTTCGCGCCCCAGCCGGTGAGCACGCGGTAGTCGTTGAAGCTGTCGCTGGCCTCGGGCATGGGCAGGCCGTCGTCCCCCGGTGTGGAGTCAGCAGTGGGCTCGGTATCCGTCACGGTGACTTCCACCAGGCCCCGGTCGAACTGCGCCCTGCGCCAGCGCCAGGTCTGCTCGAAGCGCTGCCAGTACTGCCCGGCGCTCTCCTCGCTCCCGGGTTGGAGGATTTCGGCGTTGGGGAAGAAGCAGTGGTTGAGACTGAGCAGGTGCGCGTCCATCACGATGAAGTAACTGAGCGCGGGTGGCAGCACCGCCCCGTTGTTGCGGCGCAGCTGGGCGTAGGTGGCCAATTGCAGGTAGCTGTTGGCCAGCAGCGCGTCGCGGCGGAATTTCCTGCCGCCCCACTTGATATCGACCACCGCCTCCGCCCCATCGGCGCGGGTGGCCAGCAGGTCGATCGAGCCATTGAGCCTGCCGCCTGCATACAGCCCCTCCTGCTGCAACTCCATCTGCACGCTGATCGCGCCGGCGGACTGCAGGTGCTCCACCAGCGTGGTGAGCGACTCCTGCAGCTGGACGATAAAGCGCTCGCACTCGGCCTGGCGGCCGGCCTCGAGCAGCAGCGCGCCTTCCTGTTGCAGCAGGGCCGGCATGCAGACGTCGACCCAGGCGTCGATGGTACGGGGGTCGATGCCGGTGATTGCGGGGTGGGCGTTGAAGTACTCTTCATACAAACGATGTGCCAGGTTGCCCTTGAGCTGGCTGCCGTCACTCACGCTGCCGAGCGCGCCGGGGCGGATGCGCGCCGCGTAGCGCAACAGCCACTGGTAGGGGCTATGGATGTAGGCGTCGAGGCTGGAGAACGACTCGCTCTCGCGTTGCGGCAGTGTCACCGCCGGGGGCAACTGCCACCAGCGCACTTTCGGCGGCAGGCTGCGCGCCTGCAGCGGACCCTGCGCCACGCCCAGTTGCGCAGCGGTGTCGGCGCCGGCGATCTGCAGCATGGGCAGCCCCTCGGTGAGGCTGGCGACCTGGTCCCAGGTGGGGTGATGGCGCTCGGCGTCGTCGTGCAGGATGAAGACGCAGCGCTCGCGCGCCGCCAGCACCGGGCGCAACCAGGCCCGGCCCAACCATTCGAGTTGTTCGTCTTCAGTCTGCAGCTGCACGCCGTTGGCGGCGAGGGCCGCGCGCTCGCTGCGCGACCAGGGCCAGCGCTGTACGCGGTCCGTGGCCTGGCAGTCCCACCAGATCACGTTGTCCACTGCGCTTGAGGGCAGGCAGCCGAAGGCGCCCGCGTGGTCGGCGCGCAACACCCTGGGCTGGCCGGGGATGACCTCGGCGCCGCGGTCGGTGATGGGCGCGCCGGTGCCGCGCACGTCCTCGATCGGGCGGCGCACATTGTCCTGGGTGAGCAGCTCCCGGCCGTGCGCTTTCAGGCGGTCGATGGCGCTGCCAAACTCCAGCGCTTGGTTGAGGGCGATGTTGTAGAGCGCCCTGCGCGCCGGGTCGTCGCTCGCTTCCCTCGACCCCTGCAGCCAGTCGGCGACCCTGCGGGCGCGCTCGGCCAGGGTTTTGCTGTCCACCCCGCCCTGCGGTGAGAAACGCGGCGACTCCAGCCAGTAGCGAATGCCCTGCTCCAGCTTCCCGCGTTTGGCACCGTCCTCGCTATCGAGGCTCGCGCTGATGGCCACTTCCCAGGCCGCGCTGCCAATGCCGGGGGTGTTTGCCACGACCTGGGCCAGCGGCGCCCTGACGGACCCGGGAAGCGGCCCCACCGGGTGCGACAGGAACTGGAACAGGGCGGTGGGATTGAGCGGTTCCCACAGCAGTTCACAGGCCAGCGCCAACACCTGGAACACCGGGCGCCAGGGCGACAGCGCGCTGAAACCCAGGCGCGGGCTGTGCAGGTGCTCCAGGGTGTCGTCCAGCAGTTCGCCCCGGGCCTCGGCCAACAGGGCAATGGATTGTTGCGGCGCCTGCGCCAGCCAGCTCTGGGTGAGCAGTGCCGTGAGCGGCGCGCTTGCCTGCGGCGAGTCGGCGCGCAGCGCGATCACCGTGCCATCGCCGTGCAGGCGGATTTTGCGGTTGCTGTCCTGCAGCAGCAGCTGTTGCAGGCGGTGCAGGTCGGTGCCCTCGCGGCCCTGCGCTGTGGCGGGTGCCTGTTCGGTCAGCGGCGCGCCCACCGCCCGGATGAGTTGCCGCCACAGGGGTGGAAAATCGCCCGGCGCATCGCGCAGGGTGATCGCGCCCACCGCGACCGGGTTGCCCGGCAGCAGTTGCAGCACCCGCTGGATGCGCTGGCCCAGGCCGGGCTCCACGGCCCCGGCGGCGAGCTGCTCGATGGCGGCCATATCCAGCAGCTTGCCCGGCGCATCCTGCGCGAAGCTTCCCTGCCAGCCCGCCAGGTACCACTGGTCGCGCCACTGCAACAGGGTTCTGGCCACCGAGAAGGGGTCCGCCTGGTAGGACGCGCGATAGAAGGCGTTGGCGTGATTCACCCGGTCGATACAGCCCAGGTACTGGATCAGCCGCGCGGTAAAGGAGATGTCCCGGGAGGGAATGCCCAGCTGTGTTTCGAGCAGGCCCAGAAAACCGTGGGGCCCGACCGTGACCTCGCCCAGCGCGTCCCCGGTAAATTCGGGCAGGGGCGAGTCGCCCTTGAGCGCCAGGGTGACGCCCACCCGGCCGATTCCGCTGGCTGCTCCCATTTGCCTGCCCCTCCCTGGATGGTAGCCACACATGATAGGCCGATGACCGGCCCCCAGCCATCACCCGCGGCGGCTACCTGCTCGCCTGGGCGACGTGTATGTATGACCACTATGGACTGTGGGCGGCGGGCACTTTCGCGGTGGCGAGATGCCCGATCAGCAGGTCTGCGATGAAGGCGATGGTCTCCGGCCGCTTTGGATGCACATGGTCACCCGGGCTCCACAGCACCCTGGAAGGCGGTCGCAGGGCATCATGCAACACCGCCACCGCGCTGTCGGTGAGGGCACTGTCGTCGGTGGCGTTGACCACGATCACCGGCCGCGGCGCGATGCGCCCCACCCAGTGCTCGGGGCTGAGGTGGTGGGCGCCGGCGGTAGTGGCCAGCAGCCAGGCGATCGCAGCGCGAATACCGGGCAGGGGAATTCGCTTGCGCAGGCCGGCCTCGATCACGCCCTGCGGGTCGCCGGAACCGTGGATAAGCCAGAGGCGCTCGATGCGCGTATCCAGCGCGGCGGGTATGGCGGCGAGATAGGCGCCAAAACTGATGCCGGCCAGTTCCACCCGCCCGGGATCGAGGTCTGGTCGGGCCAACAAGTAGTCCGCCGCCAGCATGGCCGCGGCGGGCGTATCCAGGATGCCGCGCTGGATCCTGGGCAGGGCCAGCGCCAGCGCCAGCCCCTCGCGGTGCGGGATGATGCCGAAGGGGTAGCTCAGGGCCGCCACCGCCACCCCGCGGGTATCCGGCAGCAGGTCCACGGCCTGGCGCCCGGTCTCCTGCCCTCCAAGCAGGATCAGCAGGGGCCGTCCGGGCAGTGGCTCGCGGGGCAGGCGCAGGGCCAGCTCCACTTCCAGGCCCGAGCTGGAACTGAGCGTGAGCTGGGTGACCGAACCACCCGCCACGGCCCACTCCCCGGTCTGGCGGGCCTGCAGCAGTTCGCCCTTGCGCGCCAGGAATTCGGGCTGCTCGATGACCGGCAGCAACAGCCACGCGGTGAAAGACAGGAGCAACAGGGTTGTGGCGGCGAGGAGAACGCCACACCAGCGGAAGAATCGGCAAAACCTGCTCATAGGGCATCGCAGCGGGCGCGCAAACCGGCAGTTGGCGTGCTGAGGGCAGCTGCGTCCTTCAGTCCACTGCGGTTTGGTTCCATGCAGGCTCCCAAAGTCTCATTGGTGTAGCACAGAGGCCGAGTGTGAATTTGCGGCCTCACGTTCGCGTCAGCGATCTTTGTTCGCACCCGCTTCGACCAGGGCGGCCATTGCCAGCGCGTCCGGCAGGCTGCTCGCCTCAAGGCCGGCAACAACGCCGGCTTGATTCTGCGCCGGTTGATTCTGGCTCACCTTCCACTTGCCCGACAATTTTGTAATGACCATTTCAATGCCAACAATGGCCGTCATCAGTTTCTCGATATAGTCCTGTGGTGCATCAGAAACCGCCCACGGCTCTGAGAACGGGGCTTCATTGTGCGCAGTGAGTTCTTCGAGTTGAGCGCGCAACCAGGCTGCATTATCCACGACGCGCAGAAAGCCATAGGCATGCACGACAGCATAGTTCCATGTAGGTACAACCTTTCCGGATTCCTTCTTCGTGGCGTACCAGGAAGGGGAGATGTAGGCGTCGGGGCCATGAAACACGGCCAACGACTCGATGTTGCCCGTGAGATCACTCAACACTGGATTGGAGCGGGCAACATGCCCCTGTAGCGTGCCAAAAGGTGCCGGTGACTCTGCCAAATGCAGGGGAACGTGATTTGCGTTCAGCCCGCCCGAGGAGAGCGTAACCAGCGTGGCCAATGGCTGCGCACGGATAAGCGCGTGCATGACATCGACTCTGGGCTCTTCAAACTGCCTGGGAATGTACATGGCCTCTAACCTTGATTGCTAACCCTTAACGCTGCGGCGATGACACCGTCCGCGGCCTTACCTGTCATCTGCGCGCCCGCTTGCAGAACCCCCAACCTGCGCACAAAACGATAGTTGCCACACCGAAGGTAAACACGTTCAAATCCAACCCGATAATGGTTTGCCCGATGCCTCCCTCACTATCCGATAGTGCGCCACCATAAAGCCCGCTGGTTGAGCCACTGAGAAAGAAGGATCCGTAAACAATTGCACCCAGTACTCCGGCAAGGTCTTCACCAAAGCAGGGATCTACCTTTCGGACCCAGAGAAAATAGAGGGCGAGCAGGCCCACACTGGAAGTGAGCCCCAGCAGCCAGACCGTATGCACTCTTGCGTGGGGCATCCAACCGGGGTGAAACACATGAGTGTCAGTAGCCAGGTCTGCCAGAGGTGGAATGAAGGTGAATACAGCGATTGCCACTGTCATCAATATTTTCCCGAGTGTCTTCATTTTCAGGAAGCCTCTGTATACCGGGAAAAATAACGCCAAATTTCGGGGTGGCCGGGCCTAAGTAAAAGCCGCCCAGGAAGGTTTGCCGGTGACGAACATGCCTTGTTAAATGCCATAGTCACGTTCGACCTTTGCCACGCGCACTTTAAATTTCGAATACCACTGCTCGCGACCAAATTGCTGCGCCTGCTGGTGCTCGGCATTCTTCTTCCAGTTGCTGATCGCCTCCAGGCTTTCCCAGTATGACACCGTAATACCCAGGTCCTCTCGAACGCTTTCAATGCCCAGAAAGCCCGGCTGTTGCGAGGCAAGCTCAACCATGCGTTCGGCCATTGCAGCATAGCCTCTGTCACCCCCTGTGCGATGACTACTGAAAATGACCGCGTAGTAAGGCGGCTTCGGGGTTTGAGCTATTTTTGACATGGATATTTTACAGGGTATCTCAGGGTGCCCGATCTGTGAGGTGTGTTAGTTCTGCGGCGTGCTTTTCCCAGTTCCGGCCATCAAATGGCTTGATACTGTATTTCAAATCCGCCGCCCCCTCCAGGCACCTGAAATTGACACTGAAGCCATTCGGGTTTGACCGTGGAACATAGAACGATTTTATCCCGCAAACCCTGCAAAAATGGTGTTTTGCCACGCCACTGCCAAATGTGTAGGTTGTTAATGACTCCTCGCCAGCAACGAGCTTGAATTTCTCTGCCGGGACAATTAGATGAAGATAACCGGACTTGCTGCAGATTGAGCAGTTGCAGTCTGAAACAACCGGATTCTCCGCAAACTCGACTTCAAATCTGACCGCACCGCAATGGCAGCCTCCCATCATCAACATTGCGCTTTTACCCCCCGTCGAACTTCCAGTGGCTTACTGAAATATTGCACAAGAGAGACAATCTTCCAGGATTCCAGATCAAATGACACTGGTCAGTTGGCAAGGCCTGAAAGTTTTGCAATGAGTTCTGCATCGGACACCCCCTGCACCTCGACTACTTTATTCTGCGATCCATGACCGGCGCAAATACTTAAATGCTTTGCCGGTATATCCAGGAAATCGGCGAGCAATGAAATAACAGCGGCGTTGGCTTTGCCTTTCTCCGGTGGCGCCTGGACGCGAATTTTCAGCGCGTCGCCGATCCATCCGGCAATCTTATTCCGGGAAGTGCCTGGTATGACTTTAACGTTTAAACGTGCAGTCATGCCCTAACATTCCCACAAATACATGCTCGATGTTTTGTTAAGAATTTGCATTTCAAAATAGCTTGTACACGCAGACTCCGCAAACCCATAACAGACCAGGAGTGGCAATAGATGTTCCTCTCTCGGATGGCAATAGCGAGCGGAGGGCGCCGCCTCCCAGTTTACCAACGTGTTTGTTCTTGCTTGCTCCGAAATGGCTTGATTTGAGCATGTATCCAGCAGCCATTGCTCAAATGCGGTATTCGCATTCCTGGAGTCTACGGTTTCCGGTGAGAAAAACGCCTGCATATTGTGGAAGGAAAATCCCGAGCCAATCAATAGTGTTGATGGATCGGCCAGGCCCTGCAGGGCCCGACCCAGCTTTATGTGTGCCAGGGGGTCAAGGCCTTCGATGAGTGACAATTGCACACAGGGTATATCTGCTTCCGGATACATGATCTTCAATGGTACGAACAGCCCATGATCAAATCCTCGCGCGCTGTCGGTGCTGGCCTTGATGCCCGAATTTTCAAGCTGCCTGGCTATAGAACTGGCGAGGGGCGGGTTACCTGGGCAGGGATACTCGATTTCATAGGACTCCGGTGGGAAACCGCTGTAGTCGTAAATCAGCCCTGGGTTTGCACCTGAAGTAACTGTTGCGTTTCCAGCCTCCCAGTGGGCACTGACGACAATAATTGCTGAAGGTCTGCCAATTTCTTTCGCGACTTTCTTCAGGCAGGAGACCATTTCGGCATGCGCATCGTCCCCAAGTAATGGCAGTGGACCACCTCCGTGGGATAAAAAAAATGCTGTGCGTTGATTACCCATAGTTCTCCCTATATTGAACGCTACCGCGTAAAACCCATCAGTCGGCGACGGCACGCTGGAAAGCCGGGCGGGATTCCAGGCGGGACAGGTATGTGTGCAGGTTGGGATAGCGGTCATCGAGGACACCCAGTACACGAGCGGCGGCGATGGTGAAGTGCAACTGGATGTCGGCAGCAGAGAAGTCGGGGCCCGGGAGATAGTCGTTCGCGGCCAGCGCGCGCTCCACCACCATGAGCGTCGAGTGGGCACGATCCCGTGCGTCGGCAAGCACGGTTGGAACCTGTTCGGCATCGCCCTTGTAGAGCGTGTGCCACAAGATCGTGGAAAGTGGTACCGAGGCCGTTCCCTCGGCGAAGTGCAGCCACTGCAGATAGAGCCCGCGTGCTGCCGAATCGACCGGTGGGGCGAGGCGTCCGTTACCATACCGATCGACGATGTACTCGAGAATCGCACCCGATTCGCTGATCGTTACGCCGTCATCCTCGATGACCGGCACCTTTCCCGAGGGCGTGGCCTGCGCGAAGAAGCCGCCCGACGGCACGCGAAAGGCGACCCGTTCGAGCTCATAAGGCAAGCCGAGTTCCTCCAGCAACCAGCGCACCCGTACGGCACGCGTCCGCGGCGCGTAGTAGAGTCGGATCATGCCTGGTGTACCTGTTCTCCCGGCAAGCGCGGTTACGCTTCGCCTTGCCGTTTCTTATTAGCTGCAATATCGCGCAATGAACCGGATACATATTTGTGAATAATGCTTGCAACCAATGTTTGATACGGGATGCCTTCCTCAGATGCCCTTGACTGAACCGCGATAAGATCACGATTCGATATCCTGATATTTATTCGTTTGTCTTTCCTGAAGGTATTAGCGGCGGCAGCCTCCAATTGGTTCCTACGGGCCTTTGTCAGTGTTGATTCGTATTGCCCCGACTCAACAGAATGAAGCAGGACTTTTTCCTCTTTGGAAAGCTTTACCTTACTCATGAACCACCTCTTAAATACAGCTTGGTGAATTTTCTACTCGGTATCACAGTCTTCAGAAAAATTTCATCTTCTATTTCGACGTACGGTACCAGATAGGCATAATTATCGGTGGCCACGACAAATATCCTCTGGCGGGGGTAATCCGTGGCGTTGGGGTGGCAAATATCATCCAGGAGCCCCCCGTTCTCAATATGGAAGATGGCTTCTTCGAAGGATCTGCCACGCTCCTCGATAAGTTGATGATTCTTTTCGGAATTCCAATTGAAAACTTTCATGCGGTGCAGGTTAGCACTATTGTGTGCATTTTGTCATCAAGCAACGGGCGATTGGAGCGGGCAACGAATGCCGCTAACAGCTAAGAGTCATATTCAAGGCGCTTACCCAAACCAACAACGTCATCCCTGCTGTAGCCGATGGCCGAGTAAAACGCGATTACAGCGGCGTTGCCGGTACGGACCTGTAAGTTGATTTTGGGGCAGCCTTTGTTTCTCAACAGGGTCTCTACTGCGCGCATGATAGCCTGGCCATAACCCTTGCGTTGCTC
>CAYTDW010000035.1:0-11407 GCA_964436585.1 uncultured Halioglobus sp.
GCAGCGCCTGCAGGCCATGACCGCCGCCGAGCGGGACCAGCTGGTGTTCTATAATTGTGGTCCGCAGGCCATGGTGCACGCGGCCATCGCGGTGCAGCGCGAGTTTTGCCGGGATGAGCAGATATTCAGCGCCATCGACTACCTGACCAAGTGCGGCGTGGGCATCTGCGGCGCCTGCGCCAGCCCCGACGGGCGCCGCCTCTGCGTCGACGGACCCTTCCTGCGGGCGGTATGAACCATGCAGCGGCCATCTACACAGGCGAACGGATGATGATCAACCTGACACAGGCTCGACACCATGGCTAAAGGCGTCCACAACGCACCCTGGGAAAAGGCCTTCGAGCGCCTGCTCACCCCGCTGGAGGAATTCATCCACCGCCAGACCACCAGCGGCGTGCTGCTGATGATCTTCGCGGTGGTCGCGCTGGTGATTGCCAACAGCCCACTGCAGGACGACTACGAACACTGGCTGCACACCCAGGTCGGCCTGTCCTTCGGCAGCAGTGCTTTTTCCATGTCCATTCATCACTGGATCAACGAAGCCCTGATGGCGCTGTTTTTCCTGGTGATAGGGCTTGAACTGAAGCGGGAGCTGCTGGTGGGGGAGCTGTCGTCTCCGCGCCAGGCACTGCTGCCCATCATGGCCGCGGTGGGCGGTATGGCGGTGCCCGCGCTGTTCTACTTCGCCTTTAATCCATCTGGCCCGGGCGCCGTGGGCTGGGGCATACCCATGGCCACCGATATCGCCTTCGCCGTGGGAGCGCTGAGCCTGCTAGGCTCGCGGGTGCCCCAGAGCCTGGTGACATTCCTGGTTGCCCTTGCCATCGTCGACGACCTGGGCGCCGTGGCCGTGATCGCCCTGTTCTATACCGATTCACTGAACCTGGTCGCCCTGGCCTGGGCGGCGGCCTGCACCCTGCTGCTGGTCGCCCTCAACCTGGGCGGGGTGCGCCGCCCCCTGCCCTACGCCATGGGCGGGGTGCTGCTGTGGTCAGCCATGCTGGCCAGCGGCATTCACTCCACGATTGCCGGCATTATCATCGCCTTTGTGGTCCCCATCAGGCCCAAGTATGAACCGACGCTTTTTCTTGAGCGGGTACAGGAAAAAACCCGCGAAATGCAGCGCGCCCTGGCCGATGGCGCCGACATCATCCACAACCACCGCCTGCGTATCCTGGTGGCGTCACTGGGCAGCGGTGTGCGACTTGTCCAGGCCCCCGCCCAGCGCGCCGAGCAGACCCTGCACCTGCCGGTGTCCTACCTGGTGATCCCGATCTTCGCCCTGGCCAACGCCGGCATCCCGATAGATTTCAGCGGCTTCGGCAGTTACCTTGACCACCCCATCACCCTGGGTGTGCTCGCCGGCCTGCTGGTGGGAAAACCCCTCGGTATCGTCGGCCTGACCTGGCTCACCGTGAAACTGGGGTGGGCCAGCCTGCCCACGGGCCTCAACATGCGCCACATCGTTGGCGTGGGCCTGCTGGGGGGTATTGGCTTCACCATGTCGATCTTTATCGCTGACCTGGGCTTCGCCAACCAGCCGCAGGACCTGCTGATGGCCAAGACCGGCATCCTGCTCGCCTCGGCCATTGCCGGCCTGGGCGGAATCACATGGCTGCTGGTGAACACCGGCAAGGCGGATTCGCAAGAGCCGTTACCCGCCGGGCGGCATGAGCACTGAAACCGCCAGGAAGAACACCCGCTACTATAACGACCATGCGAAGGCGTTGTGCACTCAATACAACGCCGTCGAAGCCGACTCGGTTCACGCCAGCTGGGTGGCCACCCATTTAAGCAGGAAGCCCGGCTTTGCCTGCGATATCGGCGCGGGATCGGGGCGTGATGCCAACTGGCTGGCAGCGAAGGGCTGGGATGTTGTAGCAGTGGAGCCGAGCGCCGGGATGCGCGAGCAGGCAACGGCTACGTCACACCCGAATGTCACCTGGCTCAACGATTCCCTGCCCCACCTGAACACGCTGCGCTCCCTGGGCCACCGCTTCGACCTGATCCTGCTCAGTGCCGTCTGGATGCATGTGCCGCCCACCGCGCGGGAGCGGGCCTTCAGGATACTGTCCGAGTTGCTCAAGCCCTCAGGCGTGCTGGTGATCACCTTGCGGCAGGGTAGTGACGAACAGGAGAACACGCAGCGCGGCTTTCACAGCGTCAGCGCGGACGAAGTCCTTGAATATGCCAAACGCCGCGCAGTAGCCCTGACCGACAGATTTGCGGCGCCGGACCTGTCGCGTGGCCACGTTTCCTGGGAGACACTGGTATTCACCATGCCGGATGACGGCACTGGCAGCCTGCCGTTGCTGCGGCACATTATTGTCAATGACGACAAATCCTCGTCCTACAAGTTGGGCCTGTTGCGCGTCCTCACGCGCATTGCGGAAAGCGCGCCGGGGATTGTGGCCAGGCGCACCGACGATTACGTCGATGTGCCGCTGGGTATCGTCGGCCTCTACTGGCTGAAGCAATACAAACCGCTCCTGCTGACCCACAACATCGCGCAACACCCCAACTCACGGCAGGGCTATGGCTTTGCCGGGGATGATTTCTACAAACTGGAAAAAATATCCAACTACGATTTGCGAGTGGGCGCGAGCTTCGACGCCGAGCGCGGTGCAATCGTTACGGGCGCCATCAGGGACGCCTGCAGGAACATCACCGCGATGCCAGCCAAATACATCACCTGGCCCGGCCAAAACAGGCCGGTTTTTGAGTACGAAAGGAGTACCGTCCGGTTATCGGGAAAGCCCGTTACATTATCCAAAAAGTTCCTGCTCGGGTTTGGTACATTCCGTATACCGGCACAACTGTGGCAAACCCTGGGCCAATACGCCTGCTGGCTGGAACCGGCCATACTGCGAGAGTGGGCTGGCCTGACACTGGGCTGGGGCATTGCCGACTACAAATCGACGGATATGCGGGTGTTCGATTGGGAGGAAGGCAGGCGCAATACCAGTATCGCCGCCAGCCGCGTCACTGCGCTACAGGGTGAAGGTTTCCCCGTTTCCTGTGTGTGGTCCGCCCGAAAAATCACAGCGCCACATATCGACCACTGTTTCCCATGGGCGAGGTGGCTGAACAACGACCTGTGGAACCTGCTACCCGCAAGCGCGGCGGTAAACGGCAGCAAGGGCGACAAGCTGCCCTCGGCCCTTGCGATGTCCGATGCCCGCAGCCGTATCATCGACTGGTGGCAGCACGCGTATGTGGACTCGCCACTTAAGGAAAAATTCCTACTGGAGGCTGGCTCGTCGTTGCCGAAGCTGGTTGAAGGCGAGCCTGGGCTTGAGGACATTTACCTCGCCATGCTGCACCAGCGGGCACGGCTGAAGGCTGATCAGCAGTTGGTGGAGTGGGCTGTTTGATGAAATTCTACTTTTAAATCAAACATCAGAACAATGCAGTATGATCTAGAATGCATTTCGCTCTATGCTTGTTGCAGCTTCGAAAGTAAGAAATTCAAGATGAAAAATATGTGAAAGTTGTAGCCCAGCATTTTTTTACTTTGTTAGCGAAGCAGTTCTTATCAAGATCAGTTTTTTCTGATTGAGAACGGGTAAAACAATGACAAAAGACGTCTTCTTTTCATGGATCTGAAAAATGGCAGCTATGTAACGTAAAAATATGACTAAGAAAATAATCGATGTAACAGCTGCCGTGATCCTAAAAAACGGAAAAATTCTTGCGGCAAAGCGAGGACCTGGAAAGCACCTTGAGGGCCATTGGGAGTTCCCAGGGGGTAAGATCAAAGAGCTGGAATCACCGGAATATTGTCTTGAGCGCGAATTAGCAGAAGAGTTCTCTATCAGGTCGCGGATTGGTGCCTTCATTGGCGAGAGCCTATATGACTATGGGAGTAAAATCGTTCGTTTGCTCGCGTTCGAGGTTGAGCACATTTCTGGTGATTTTGAATTGATTGACCACGATGAGGTACGTTGGCTGGCTTTTGATGAGTTATCTGATCTGAAGTGGGCTCCAGCAGATATTCCCATAGTCAATATTTTTCGCGCGCGAGGCAATAACAGGTAAATTCGTAAACTAAGCTCTCGATCTGAAAAGACTGGAGAAAAATGTGTCAAAACCGGGATTATATGAATCTCTACTCACAGAATCCCTAAATCGGGAACTGGAATCTATCGATAGCACTGCGCTAGTGGTGAAGAGGAGAGTTCTTCATGCAGCGGAAGCGAGCGATAGACTAGCCCTTCATCTCGGAAAAGTCGTAATTTCGGCTCTGTCGAGTGTCAACGATAGGGATCGTGTTGAAGTTGGTGTTGAACTCGTGCGTGAATTGATCGATAGAATAGACCATGCAATATCAAAGGCCGATGTTGGTGTAGATCAAATCCTCCTGTCTAAGGAAGTGCTTTCATCAATACTTCAGCGAAATCCTGATGGCTCTCCGCTTGAAATACCAGAGCCGCTGACTCCCCTATTGGATACAACTTTGCTTACGAACGCTCGTGGCGAACCTCGCGTTGGAGCACAAATATTGACCGAGATCGAGTCTGCAGATCGGATAGATGTCGTTATGGCATTTGTACGCAAGAGCGGTATCAGGCCGTTTTTGGAAAAGCTACAGCGACACTGCGAGCGAAGCAATGTAAATCCAAGTTTGAGGGTTCTCACGACGACATATACAGGTAGTACAGAGTTGGAAGCGCTGAACACACTTCAAAAATTGGGAGCTGATATAAGAGTCTCGTATGATACCAGTTCGACGAGGCTCCATGCCAAAGCATGGCATTTCCATCGCGATTCTGGCGCCTCCACGGCCTATATCGGATCTTCAAACCTTACCTATTCGGCTCAAGAGAGTGGAATAGAATGGAATGTCCGAATCTCCGGATTGAGAAACCCAGATGTCATCCGCAAAATTACCTCAATGTTTGATGCTTATTGGGAAGGGGGTGATTTTCGCACATTTGACGCTGAAGAATTTGCGAGAGCAGTTAGGACTACAGAAAATTCAGGACCGGAAATAATTCTTAGCCCGGTAGAGCTTCGATTAGAACCGTTTCAGGAGCGGCTCTTAGAGCAGGTTACTGTCGCTCGCCACCAAGGGCATCACCGAAATCTGATCGTTGCTGCGACAGGAACGGGTAAAACCGTGATGGCTGCGGTTGATTATTCGCGATTGAGAGTAACTCTTTCGAGATCCCGCCTATTGTTCGTGGCTCATCGGGAGGAGATTCTGGATCAAAGTCTGGCAACTTTTCGTTACGCTCTACGAGAAGCCTCATTTGGTGAGAAATGGGCGGGTAGTAACCGTCCTAAAGAGTTTGAGCATGTTTTTGCGTCAATACAGTCGTTGAATAGGGCGGGTTTCTCGAATCTTACTAGCGACCATTTTGACATTGTTATAGTCGATGAATTTCATCATGCGGCGGCGCCGTCATATGGAAATTTACTTTCTCATGTACAGCCCAAAGAGCTGCTAGGACTAACCGCAACTCCCGAACGTACAGATGGATTGTCTATCCTCGATTGGTTCGACGGCCGGATTGTCGCGGAGCTTAGGCTATGGGACGCAATTGATCAGCATCGCCTAGTACCCTTCACATACTACGGCATTCACGATGGCCTGGATTTGCGTGACATTCCATGGCGGAAAGGTGTGGGTTATGACATCGGCGAGCTCAGTAACCTCTATACAGCAAATGACGCATGGGTTCGACGAGTGATTAAGGAGTTAGCGAAACGTGTTGAAAACCCTCAAAGGATGAAGGCTTTGGGGTTTTGCGTGAGTATCCAACATGCTCGCTTTATGGCGCGCCGTTTTAGTGACGCCGGCATTTCTGCTGCAGCGGTATGGGGAGACACACCGGATATCGAAAGGCGTAGCGCGTTAAAGCAATTAGCGGATGGCAGGATACAAATCCTGTTTTCGGTAGACCTGTTCAATGAAGGTATAGACGTGCCGTCTGTTGATACGCTTCTCCTCCTAAGACCAACTGAGAGCGCAACCCTTTTTTTGCAGCAACTTGGAAGGGGGTTGCGTAAAAGCAATGAAAAGTCGGTTTGTACTATTCTGGATTTCGTCGGTACGCATAGAAGGGAGTTTAGATTTGATCGCCGGCTCTCCGCACTTTTGGGTGGAGCTCGCAAATATCTTCAGGAACAGATCGAAAAATCATTCCCATATTTGCCAGCTGGCTGTCACATGGAGCTGGACAGAGTAGCCAGCGATATAATTCTGGATAGCTTGAAATCGGCCCTGCCAAGCCGCTGGAATGAAAAGATTAGAGAGCTTGAAGCCATCATAGCAAAAGGTATGGAGCCGTCGTTGGAGGCATATTTACTGGAAACGGGATTGGAGCTTTTCGACGTATACTCGACGAACAAGTGTTGGTCAGATTATTTGGAGGCAGTAAATTCGTTCGTAAAGCCTGCCGGCCCCCATGAGTCTGTGATTCGGCGAGCAGTAGCTCGTATGCTGCATATTGATGATGAGGAGCGTTTGGACTTCTATATCAGCATTTTATCGATTTCCGATGTACCCGATCTAGAGGCAATGACCCCTAGAGAGAAGAGGACGATTCGTATGTTGATAGCATCAATGTGCGATCAAGTCCTGGGGTCAGAGGACTCGCTGGCGAGTGGACTAGAGTTACTGTGGCAGCATTCCCAGGTTGTAGCAGAGTTGCGGGAACTGTTTTCTTTGCGCCGCAATCAGATAGACCATGTTCATACGGCTCTCAAATCTCATGAACACGCTCCTCTACAAATACATGGAAAATATTCGCGAATCGAGATCTTAGCTGCATTTGGAGTAGGAGACTATGCTAAGACGAGACCTTGGAGAGAAGGTGTACTTTGGGTAGAAGCTGAGAAATTAGATGTATTTGCCTTTACATTAGATAAATCGGAAGGCCATTTCTCGCCCACTACAATGTATCGGGACTACGCGATTAGCCGCGAGCTGATTCACTGGGAAAGTCAGTCAGGCACCTCGACGAATAGCCCTACTGGAAAGAGATACTGCAACCACATGGCTGAAGGAACCAGCGTCATGCTATTTGCGCGGCAAAATGCAGAAGAAAGAGCGTTTTGGTTCCTTGGCCCGGCTACCTATGTATCACATGAGTCTGAGCGACCTATGGCTATTACTTGGAAGCTTGAAACACCACTACCGGGAGATCTGTTTTCGCTATTTGTTGCCGCGGTGGCATAGGGAGCGATTCTTTGCGGTAACATTCACTAGAAGTGAAAAGGGGCATAGGGACATGATTTGACAGGGTGCCTTTCTTAAACTAACCGGCTAATTACACAAAGTCATTTATACCTTCAAAGTATTTGATTATCTGTCTTTTGTGATTATGATCCGCCACCTTTGCAGTAAACTACAGAATTCGTCTCCCTTGGCCTCCGTTTATGCACACTGCAGTAGCCTCACCCCCCAACCTGTCGGTCGAAATCCCCGCCGATTCAACACCAACCCCCCAATGGTTTGCAGAAGCCCTCTCCACGCCACGCCGGGAAGGCTGGGTGGATTCCGCCGGTTGTCCCATCCATTACTTCAGCTGGGGCGATCCTTCCAGGCCTGGCGTTTTACTCCTGCACGGGTTTCTCGCACACGCGCGCTGCTTTGCCTTTATCGCGCCGTTTCTGGCCAAAGAGTACTACGTGGTGGCCTATGACTTTTCCGGCATGGGAGATTCGGGCGTGCGGGAGGAATATCCCGACAAGGTTCGCCTGCATGAACTGATGGATGTTGCCCGGGGTACCGGCCTGTTTGATAACGGCCGCAAGCCCAGCATCATCGCGCATTCCTATGGTGGCAGTATCGGCCTGGTCGCCATGGAGCAGTATCACGAACAATTCTCAGGCCTGGTGATCTGCGATTTGATGACCCTGCGCCCCGAGCGGCTCATGGCGCACAGAAAGGAGAGCGGGCCACCGGGATCCCAGGACCCAACGCGACCCAATCGAATCTACCCGGACTATGTAACCGCCAAGGGCCGCTTCGTGCTGTCGCCGCCCCAGAAAGTCAACGAGCCGTACCTGTTCGACTACATGGCCTACCATTCCCTCAAAGAAGTGCCCGGCGGCTGGACCTGGAAGTTCCACCCCAGCGTCTTTGGGCGCAGTAACAATTTTCACGACCGCTTGTCGGCCCAGGCCAGTCGTATCGCCAGTGCACCCGGCGCTATCGTCATCGTGTATGGGGAGCAGAGCGCATTATTCGATGCCGATTCTGCCGACTATGTACGTGAGTGTGGCGGCAAACATATACCGATGATCGCCATCCCTGACGCCAGGCATCACCTGATGCTGGATCAGCCGCTTGCTTTTGCCAGTGTGCTCAGGGCTATTCTGGTGATGTGAAGCACCACACTGCGCTCATTCGTGCTCCCACTCCGCACTTATCACCCGCCAGTCCCCCGCCTGTTTCATCCACTCTGCTTTTACGGTGCGCACACTGCCGTCCGAGGGCAGCAAACCTCCTGAAGACCCGGTAACGACTACCGACATAATGGTTTCCGCCCTGTCCGGGAGGGTGGGGTTTATAGTCGTATTGCTTCCAACGATAGTGACGTCGATTTTTCGGTGCTGCAGGCTGTACATGCGCAGCAGCTGGGCTACTTCTTTCGCTTCCAGGCGATTATTGGCAATGAAACCTTGATGCAGGAAGTTTTCGATCTCGCTGAAGTCATTCGCCTCGACCGCTTCCTGCATGGTAGCGATATGCTGGGCAATTATATCTTTGTCAGGTGTTTTGCCGCAGGCGACGAGATACAGCATAACAACCAGGCATGCGGCTAAACGGCATAGCTTTATAGTCATTGTTCTATCCATCAAGTTTGACTCGATTCCCGTAATAGGGACAAACAGTCGCCACGTAAACGTCGGGGTGCGTAGAGCAGCTATATTAAGAAGTCGAAAATGATGTTCCAACAACCATGCGTAAACCCGACTATTGATGCGTTGCAAAGGCTCGATTGGCAGACATCGGATTATGCACATAATAGATATCACAAAATACCCCAAGCCTTTTTGCCAATCCAGATCTGCGCAGCCGGGATGCCTTTCCTTACCTTGTTGTTAAATGGCAATTACCATTGATTGAGCGAGCATGAAAGTTACATTATATTTCGAATCTCTATCCACTCGCGAAGATCGCGCTCAGATAAAAATGGAGTGGATTCAGCGAGTTGTAAAGTCTCCTGAAAGGGAGCATATTCAAACCGATGGACGAATTCGCCGTTGAGGCCAGGTGCCGGAGATGGGCGGAAGGTACCTTCGAGTGGTCCTGCTCTCAGATGGAGAAACGGTTCACAATGCGTTCTTTGATCGAGGCTTTGAGCGATGAAAATTCAGTATTTTCAAGATACCGATACTCTCTACATTGAGTTTCGTGCCGGTGACATTGTCGAATCCCGGGATTTGGACGAAGATACCGTCATCGACCTGGACGCCGGAGGTCACATCTGCGCTATGACAATGGAGCACGCCAAGGCCAGGACTGATGTTTCCCAATTCACTTTCGAAGAAGTTGCCGCTTAATTGTTGCATCACTTGAATTTGCTGTGTCCGGTGTATGAATGTTAGCAAACCTGCACCAACTCCCCCCGTCACCCCAAAATGAATCCAGCGGCGTATCAGACCAGCTGTCGCACCGTCAGTCGTAGTACTCAGGCGCCTTCTTGAGTGTATCGGCGAGCGCCTTGTCGTGCTCGATCCACAGTGTCGCGCCTGTCTGCTGCAGCAGCACATCGACCTTGTCCATGGAGCGGAATGTCTCGGCGGCGTCGGAATTGAACACAGGTGCGCGCCTGAGCGCGCGACTCTCACGGAAATGATAGAGGTCCCCTGAAAGCAGCACCGGGCCGGTGTGTTCCAGGTTCACCAGCAGTACCTGGTGTCCTGGCGTGTGGCCCGGCGCGAAAAAGATGCGCACGCTGCCATCACCGAACACATCGTGATCACCCTCGATAGTCGTGCGCTTGGCTCCTTCGAGCGCCGCGATCAATTCAGAATCGGAATGTGCGCGCCCCGCTTCGGTCTGATGATCCCACTCGGCAGCTTGCATGAGAACCGTGGCGTTTGGAAACACGCCCGCGGCGCCGACGTGGTCGAAGTGCAGGTGTGAGAACGCTGCATAACTTCTGTCCGCGGGCGCAAGTTGCATGTCGGCAAGTTGATCGACGATCGAGCGGCGGTAGCTCAGCCCATAGCCCTCCATTTCCACGCGCCCGCCGGGGGCCTCGGCAATCTTCAGCGGCAGGCCACCGTCCCACAGCAGTCGCCCCCGGGCGTGCTCCACCATATAGCAGGGTACGAACAACTCGCGCACCGGGGTCTCCTCGTCCTTCAGGCCGAAATCGGCGACCGTTGTCAGGTGGATCGCGCCGCAGTCGAACACGTATAGCCGGGGGCCGGCGAGCGCAGAGATGGGGACTAAAAGCAGAAGGGCGATCAGTAGTTTCATTTCGAGTCCTTTTCCTGGGGCGGCATAACGGCGCAAATCAGGTTTCGCCTATTTTTATCGGGTTGCCCGCCTTGATAGAACTTTAGTCGCGAAACCAAAGTTACAGGAAAACGAGGGCCACCCGGGCAAAAGATAGCACACGCGTCAGCATAGACATTCCCGATCGGTCGCCTGGGCCAGCTGCTGGCGAATCTTGTTCGGTCCGTTTCAGCCCAATCCAGCCAGTTCCTCCCCACTGCGCGATTCCTGTAATAGGGTCGGCTTACATTGAAGTATCGGTCGGCTCAAAATGTATATACAATAAATAATCCTGCGCAAGGCCAATAAACGCGAGAGTACTAGCTATGAAAAAGCTAAAAAAGCCAAAGGAGCAATCTAAGTTAATCTATCCCACGCCCGAGGAAGATGAGCGGATCAATGCCGGCATAGCGGCCGACCCTGACAGCTGGGAATTGACTGATGAAGATTTTGCAAGAATGCGGCCAGCTTCAGAGGTTCACCCTGAGTTAGTAGAAGCCTATCGCCGCTCTCGCGGTAAACAAAAGGCGCCTACCAAGATAGCAACGTCGATTCGGTTGAGCGAGAACGTTCTTGAGGCGTACAAGCAGCTCGGGCCGGGCTGGCAGAGCCGTATCGATCAGGACCTGCAGGACCTTGTTGCAAAGCGTCAGGGAAGGAAACGGCAGCGGAAACAAAAAGTTGGGTAGGAATCAATAATCAGCAAATCTCCACCAAACCCCCCGTCACCCCAAAATGAATCCAGCGGCTGAGCACCGGCCTGCCGGTCGCCCGCACAATTCCCTCGGCGTACGCCTGCAACTGCCCCGAATACGATAGCGCGATTTCCTCCCAGTCGGCGCGCGCCCGGGGCGAGGCCTTGTGGTCGATCAGCACGAAGCCGTCGGCGGTTTCGATCAGCAGGTCGATCCAGCCGCTGATGAACTGGCCGCTGTCGTTGCTGTAGTG
>CAYTDW010000036.1:0-11270 GCA_964436585.1 uncultured Halioglobus sp.
ATCCCGGGCAGAATAGCGAAAGCCGTCCTGCTGCTTGTAGGAGGCGTCGTGCTCCTCGTCGACGATAATCAGGCCGGGGGCGTGCAGGGGTGTGAAGATGGCGGATCGGGTGCCGATGACGATATGGGCGCTGCCATCCCGGGCCGCCTCCCAGGAGCGGTAGCGCTCAGCGTCCCCCAGGCCGGAGTGGAGCACCGCGATCTGCGCATCGAAGCGCCGGTTGAAGCGGTCCAGGGTCTGCGGAGTCAGGCCGATTTCAGGTATTAAAACCAGCGCCTGCCTGCCCCTGGCCAGGCAGTCGGCGATCAGCTGCAGGTAGACCTCGGTTTTGCCGGCACCGGTGACCCCCTCGAGCAGGTGGCAACTGAAGCCCTCCCCGGCCGCGAGCAGGGCTGCCAGGGCGGCGGCCTGCTCCGGGTTGAGCGCCAGTCCCGGGCGGCTGGCGGCGACTGTGGGCGAGTGCGGCAGGGTGCATTTTTCCGCCAGGCCCTTCGCCCCCAGCTCGCGCAATACCGCGGCAGAAATGCCCCGTTCGGCGAAGAGCGCGCCGCTGGCAGCGGGGACCGCTTGCAGCAGCGCCAGGGCCTCGGCCTGGCGCGGCGACCGCGCCAGCGCACCCGGGGGCAGGCCCGATCCCCGGGCGGTCAGCCGCCAGCCGGGAACCCCGGCCGGTTGGTGTTGTTTCCCGTCCCGCAGCGCCGGCGCGAAGGCCGCAGCGAAAACCTCCCCGGGCGGGTGATGATAGTAGCGGGCCGCCCAGTCGCACAGTTGCACCAGAGTCGCGGGGATCAGCGGCTCGGTTTCCAGCACCGCCTCCGCGCGCTTGAGCGTTGCAGGCGGCAGCTCGCTGTCCCGACTGGTCGCGACCAGGTAGGCGGTGACGCGGCGGGGGCCAAAGGGTACCAACAGGCGCTGGCCGGGTCGCAGTGCGTCGGCCTCGGCATCCCCCATCCCCACGGGGGGCAGGTAGTCGAACAGGCGACGCAGCGGCGATGGAATGGCGAGGCGCAGAACGGGCATATTGCCCCTTTTCGGGCTGGCTGGAGGTTGCGGGGCGCCAGTGTACCAAAACAGGTGGGTGAGTATCGGCCCGGCTCCGCCCCCGCGCGCGTTCACAGGCGTCTATTGCTTCTGTTCCCGCGTCTGGTAAGATGCCCCGCTATTTTTTGGTGCGGTGCCCGACAGGGATCGGGTGGCGGCGCCGTTGACGAGGAGCTCCATGGTATGAAAGCAGATATCCATCCCAAGTATACGGCGGTTACCGCAACCTGCAGCTGCGGCAACCAGGTAGAGACCCGTTCGACCCTGTGCGAGGACCTGCACATCGATGTGTGCTCCGAGTGCCACCCGTTTTTCACCGGCAAGCAGAAGGTGATGGACACCGGCGGTCGCGTGGACCGGTTCAACAAGCGGTTCGCCAGCCGCGGCAGCAAGCGCTAGCCGCCGGGGCGAAGAATGCCCAAGGATTTCAAGCAGGCGGCGCTGGATTATCACTCGGGCCCGGTTCCGGGCAAGATCAGTGTGGAGCTTACCAAACCGGCGGAGACCCAGCTGGACCTGGCCCTGGCCTACAGCCCGGGCGTGGCCGAGCCCTGTCGCGAAATCGTCAGCGACCGCGAAAATGCCTACCGTTACACGGGCAAGGGCAACCTGGTTGCAGTTATCAGCAATGGCACCGCCGTGCTCGGTCTTGGCAACCTGGGTGCGCTGGCCAGCAAGCCCGTCATGGAGGGCAAGGCGCTTCTGTTCAAGCGTTTTGCCGGTATCAACGCCATTGATATCGAGGTCAATACCGAGGATTCCACCGAATTCATCAATGCGGTGGCACTCATTGCCGATACTTTCGGCGGCATCAATCTCGAGGATATCAAGGCGCCCGAATGCTTTGAAATAGAGGCGGCCCTGTCGCAGCGCTGTGATATCCCCGTGTTTCACGACGACCAGCACGGGACGGCGATTGTCACTGCCGCGGGTCTGTTGAATGCACTCGAAGTGCAGGGCAAGCGGCTGGAGGACGCGGTCATAGCCTGTCTGGGGGCGGGAGCGGCGGCCGTCGCCTGCATGCGCCTGCTGGTCAGTCTCGGCGCCCGGCGCAGCAATATCTACATGGTTGACCGACGCGGCGTGGTTTATGCCGGTCGGGAAGACGTCAATGCGTACAAACTTGAGTTCGCCAACCACACCAGCAAGCGCAGCCTGGCTGATGCCGTCGACGGCGCGGATGTGTTTATCGGCCTGTCCGGTGCGGACTTGCTGAGTGCGCAGATGCTCCTGTCGATGGCCGATCGCCCCATCGTCTTTGCCTGCTCCAACCCCGACCCGGAAATCAGGCCCGAGATTGCGCTGGCAACCCGCGATGACGTGATCATCGCCACGGGGCGTTCGGACTATCCCAACCAGGTCAACAATGTGCTTGGGTTCCCCTTCATATTTCGGGGTGCGCTGGATGTGCGCGCCTCGTGCATTAACGAGGCGATGAAAATCGCGGCGGTTCAGGCCCTGAGCGAGCTGGCCCGGGAAGCAGTTCCCGCGGAAGTTCTGGCGGCCTGTTCTCTGGAGGCGCTGTCTTTCGGGCCTGGCTATATTATTCCCAAACCCATGGACAATCGGCTGCTGGTCCGCATGGCGTCGGCAGTGGCCCGGGCGGCGGTGGAAAGCGGCGTCGCGCGCCTGCCCTACCCTGAAACGTACCCCTCTCTGCCGTCTTCGCCAGCCCGCGCACACCGCGCGGGCGGCTAGAAAATTTCCTTTACCAGCTCCTCACTGGCCCGGTTGTCCGAAGCGGGGCCGCCATCCCGGCCCTGCTGACCCGGCAGGGTGTCCTTGAGAAAATATTCGAAGCTCCCGTTGTCGATCCTGACGCTGACAATTCCCGGCGGGACGGAGCGCTCTATTTCTGGCTTGTCGCGCAGGGCCTCGCGCATAAACCCGATCCATATGGGAAGTGCCGCGGTGCCACCGAACTCGCGTCGACCCAGCGGGGTGTAGTCGTCAAAACCGACCCAGGTGGTGGTGACCACCTCGGGGTTGTAACCCGAAAACCACACATCCATGGGGCCGTTGGTGGTCCCGGTTTTGCCGGCGATATCGCTGCGCTTCAACTCCAGAGCCTTGCGGCCGGTGCCTTTGGTGATGACATCTTTCAGGATGCTGTCGATGATGAAGTTGACCCCGGCATCCATGATGCGCGGGGCCAGTGGGAGGTCGGCAGTCCTGGCGCTTTCACCTGCCAGTATCTCCTCCATGCTGAGTTCCCGGGTTGGCTCAGCCGGCGCCTCTTCGCAGCTGCGGCAGGCTGTCAGCGGCGCGGCCTTGTAAATTTCCTGGCCTTCCATATCCAGCACCCTGTCGATCAGGTAGGGTTCGACCCGGTAGCCCCCATTGGCAATTACCGCATAGGCCCCGGCGACATCCAGTACGCTCATCACCTGGGTGCCCAGCGCCAGGGACAGGTTGCGGGGGTACTCCGAGGTGTCGAAGCCGAAGCGGGTCAAATAGTCGAGCAGCTTGTCCACTCCCAGCTGTTGCAACAGCCGGATCGACACCAGGTTGCGGGATTTGGTCAGGGCCCAGCGCAGCCGCGTCGGGCCGTAGAACTTGCCCTCGTCATTCTCAGGGCGCCACATGCCGTCCTCGGCGGATACATCCTCCAGCACGATTGGCGCATCGTTGATGATGCTGGCGGCGGTGAAACCCGATTCAAGGGCGGCGCTGTACAGGAAGGGTTTGAAGCTGGACCCCGGCTGCCGTAACGCCTGCGTGGCCCTGTTGAACTTGCTCAATTCGAAGCCGAGCCCGCCAACGACGCTGATGATGGCGCCATCATCAGCGCGCAGCGAAACCAGTGCGGCCTGCACATCCGGCACCTGGCTCAGGTGCCAGCTGCCATCCTCCGCCCGCCTGACGCGAATCAGGTCACCTGCGGCCAGGAACTCAGCGGGGTTGGCCGGCCTGTTCCCCACCGCACTCTCGTTCAGGTAGGGGGAGGCCTGGCGGAGGCCGTTTTCCCACAGCACCGAATCGCGGGTCCCATCTGCAAACAAAATGGCGACCCGGTCCGCCGCTACCTCGGTGACCACCACGGGCAGCAGGTCGGCGATGACCTGGCTGGCGGCCAGCGCGTCCAGCCAGGCCTGCTCCGGGTCGGTTTCCCCTGGCGGTAATTTTTGTTCGGGTCCACGGTAGCCGTGGCGGTCGTCATAGGCGAGCAGGCCATCGATGAGGGCGCGGTGCGCTACCTGCTGCAGCCTGCTGTCGATAGTGGTAAAGACATGGTAGCCATCGGTGTAGGCGGCGCTACCGAACCGATCCAGCATTTCCTGGCGGGCCATCTCCGCAGCGTAGTGGGCCGCGAAACTGAGTTGTTCGCCGTGGTGAGTCGCTACATCGGGTTCCGCCACGGCTGCATCGTACTGGGCCTGGTCGATGTAACCGAGATCGCGCATACGACCGAGGATCCAGTTGCGCCGCTCGGTGCTCGCCGCGGGGCCGCTGATCGGGTTGTTGCGGGAGGGCGCCTTGGGAATGGCCGCCAGCATGGCGTGCTGGGCAAGGTCGAGCTCCTTGATGCTCTTGCCGTAGTACACCTGCGCCGCAGCCTCAAAACCATAGGCACGGTGGCCGAGAAAAACCCGGTTGAAATACAGCTCGAAAATCTCGCGCTTGTCGAGGGTCCGCTCGATCTCTATCGCCAGCAGTATCTCGTTGAACTTGCGCATGAAGGTGCGCTCGAAGCTGAGGAAATAGTTGCGCGCGACCTGCATGGTCAGGGTGCTGCCGCCGGAGCCCTTTTCTCCCGTCAGGGCCAGCTCCGAGACCGCCCGCAGCAGGCCGGCGATATCAATGCCCGAGTGGCGAAAGTAGTTCGCGTCCTCGGCCGCCAGCAGGGCCTGGATGAACTGCGGCGGGATCTCGTCAAATGGCAGCGGCGAGCGCTTCTGCTCGCCGAACTGGCCTATCAAATGGCCGTCCCGGGTATAAACCCGCATCGGGGTCTGGAGTTTCACATCCCGCAGGGTGGCGACGTCGGGCAGGTTCGGGCTCAGGTATAAATAGATCCCGGCGAACAGCCAGAAAGTCGCAAAAAGTCCAAATAGTGTGAGGCGTAAAAGCGCTCGTAGGATTCGCATTTATCCCTTTACAAACAGTGGGTTGTATTAATTTTACGGAGAGGGCGGCCCGCGGCAGTGGTAATTATATGCTTTTTTTCGGTTTGGTTATATTTTGGAGTGTGCTATATCTAACAATTAATGTAGCTTTACATAAAAATATCCTAAGTTAGTGATACTGATAGGGAAAACACGTGTTCGGGCGAATGGGGAAAAGAAAAACTACGCCAGTTCTCGGGCTGGACGTAAGCTCAACAACCGTCAAGCTGCTTGAATTGAGCTTCACCGGGGATCGCTATCGCGTAGAGAGTTATGCGGTCAGCTCGTTGCCCCAGGACGCGGTTATCGAGAAGAACGTCAATGACGTGGATGGTGTAGCCAACGCCATCCGCAGCGTCGTGGCGCAGTCCCGGACCAAACTCAAGACGGTGGCCGCCGCCGTGGCCGGCTCGTCTGTTATTACCAAATTGATCGATATGCCGCAGGGCCTGAGCGAGGATGAGATGGAAACCCAGCTCACCCTCGAGGCCGACCAGTATATCCCCTACCCGCTGGAAGAGGTCTCCATCGACTTCGAGGTCCAGGGTCCCTCCCCGGAGCGCGACAACATGGTCGAGGTATTGCTGGCAGCCTGTCGCCGGGAGACCATCGACACGCGGGTAGAGGCCATTGAAAGCGCCGAACTCATACCCCGTATCATGGATGTGGAGGCGTATGCCATGGAGCGGGCATTTTCGCTCATCCGCCACCAGCTGGACCTGGAGGAGGAGAGCACGGTTGCGGTGGTGGACATCGGCGCGACCATGACGACCCTGAGTGTGCTCGCCAACGGGCAGACGATCTACACCCGGGAGCAATTGTTTGGCGGCAAGCAGCTGACGGATGAGATCATGCGCCGCTATGGCTTGCCCCTCGAGGAAGCCGGGCTTGCCAAGAAGCAGGGCGGCCTGCCGGACGATTACGAGCCTGAGGTGCTGGAACCCTTCAAGGATGCGGTGGTACAGCAGGTCGCCCGTTCACTGCAGTTTTTCTTCTCGTCCAGTCAGTACAACGACGTCGATTACATTATTCTCGCCGGCGGGGTGTCCTCCATGGAGGGGCTCGCCGAGCTGGTGCAGGAAAAATTGGGCACGCCGGCGACGGTGGCGAATCCCTTTGCCAATATGTCGGTATCCCCCAAGGTCAACGCCGTGGCCCTGAGCAGCGATGCGCCGGCGATGATGATCGCCTGTGGCCTGGCTTTACGGAGCTTTAACTAATGGCACAGATTAACCTACTGCCATGGCGCGAGGAGCGGCGCCAGGAGCTCAAGAAGGAGTTTCTGATCACGGTGGGGCTGGTCCTGGCCCTCGGGCTTGGCCTCGTGGCCCTGGGCGACCGCGTCGTCGATGGCCAGATCCAGCATCAGCAGGCCCGCAACCAGTACCTGACCGACAATATCAAGGTGCTGGACGAGCAGGTGGCGGAGATTCGTGAACTGCAGAAGAAGCGCAACCAGCTGCTCGACCGGATGCGCGTAATCCAGGAATTGCAGGGCAACAGGCCCATTATCGTGCGGGTGCTGGACCAGCTCGTCCGCACGGTGCCCGACGGCGTGTTCTACACCAGCCTGCAAACCAAGGAACAAACCATATCGATTCGCGGTATAGCAGAGTCCAATAACAGGGTATCCAGCCTGATGCGTCGCCTGGACGCGTCGGATTGGCTGGCCAATCCCAACCTGGATTCCGTAAAAGCGGCACCTGAATTCGGCGATCAGGCCAATACTTTCAGCTTGACGGTGCAGATACGGGCACCCGAAGCAGAAATCAAGCCAGGGGAGGGTTGAGCGATGGCACTTGAAGATATCACACGCTCACTGCGCGAATTCGACATCGCCAGTCTCGACTTCGAAAACGTCGGCTCATGGCCGGTTGCGGTAAAGGTAGCCATCTGGGGCTTGCTGCTGGCCGCTGTGCTCGTGGGCGGCTACTACTATCACATCAAGGATCTCCAGGCCCAGTTGGCACAAGTGGAAGCGAAGGAGCTGGAACTTAAGAAGGACTTTGAGAAAAAGGCGTTCCAGGCCGCCAACCTTGAGGCCTATCGCCAGCAGATGGTGGAGATGGAGGAGTCCTTTGGCGCGCTGGTAAGCCAGCTGCCCAGTGACACCGAGGTGCCGGGCCTGCTCGAGGACATAACCAACAAGGGGCTGCTGAACGGGCTGGCAATTGCCAGCATTCAACTGCAAAAGGAAGCCGCCCGGGAATTTTATGTCGAGTTGCCGATTGCAATCAGCGCGTCGGGCTCCTATCACGACCTCGGCGCTTTTATCAGCGGCATGGCAGGGTTGCCGCGCATTGTTACGCTGCATGATTTCACCATTACCGCGAAAGGCGATGACGCCAACAATCTGGGCATGAGTATCATCGCGAAGACTTATCGCTACAAGGATGGGGAAGCCTAGCTATGACGAGCTTTTCCCGCACGCTTTGCGCAATCTTGTCCATGGGAGTCCTGTTATCCGCCTGCGCGCGCGAGAATTTTTCTGATCTCGACGAGTTCATGGCATCCAAGCGCGATCGACCCGGCGGTGTCATCGCACCCATACCGACTTTTAAAGCCTACGAGGCATTCTCCTATAGCGCGACCACGTTGCGCAGCCCGTTCGATCGCCCCGTGGAGGTTCGTGAAATCGCCCAGTTGCAGGCGATCAGTGCGATCAAACCCGATGAGTCGAGGGCCAAAGAGTTCCTCGAGCAGTTTACGTTCGACTCACTGAGTATGGTGGGCACACTGGAGCGAGATGGTGTCAACTGGACCCTTATAGGTGATCCCCAGGGTGGCGTGCATCGGGTGAAAGTGGGCAATTTCCTTGGCCGCCATCACGGCAAAATTGTCGAAATGACCGATACCTATGTGGCGGTGGTGGAAATTGTGAGCGACGGTACCAAGGATGGATGGGTGGAGCGCCCCCGTACAATCAAGCTAAGTGGCGTATAAGCCAGGGCCATGGGTGGTTGCCATGTCAAGTAAAAAACAAAATCTGGGGAAGAAGGCCGTGGGGAAAACAAGAGAGCGCATGGGGAAAGGCCTGCTGGGGGCTGTTGTCGGGCTGGTGGTGAGCTTGGCGGCGGGGGCGGCGAGTGCCGCCTCGACCATCAAGAACATCGAATTCAGTTCGCGACCCGAAAGCAAATTTGAAATCCGCGTGGACTTCGATGGCTTGCCGCCGCAACTGAAGTCCTACACCATTGAGAAGCCCGCGCGTATTGCCATCGATTTCCCCGACACCAGGAGCGCGCTGGAGCAGAAGCGCTTCTCGCTCCCCTATGGCAATGCGACAGGTGTAGTGGTGCTCGAGTCCGGCGACCGCACCCGTCTGGTGGTGAACCTGGTGAAAGTGGTGCCCTTCGAGACTCGGGTGGACGGCAACAGCCTGTTTGTTGTCGTTGGCCAGGAAGCGGGCGGCGATTATATGAAGCCCGTCGCTGAACGCTACAGGGTGGCCACCACGATAGAACCCGTAGCAGATATTGCCTCAGAAATTACCGACCTGCAGTTCCAGCGGACCGGAGAGGGTGAAGGCCGCCTTACTCTGCAGCTGACGGACCCCTCGGTCGACGTCAACGTATTCAGTGAGGCCGGCGATATCAAGGTGGAGTTCGTCGACACCACCGTCCCCGAGCGCTTGATGCGCCGCTATGATGTCACTGATTTTGCCACGCCCGTGACCAGCGTCGATGTCAACACCAACGAGCGGGGTGCGACGCTGACCCTGAAGAATACCGGCGATTACGATTATCTTGCCTACCAGACAGACAACACCTATGTGCTCAGCGTCAAGCCGCTGTCCAAGAAAGAGGTAGAGGAGCGCAAGAACGAGTTTACCTATGTCGGTGACCGCATATCGCTCAACTTCCAGGATATCGAGATTCGCGCGGTGCTGCAGCTGATCGCCGATTTTACCGAGCTCAACCTCGTGGCCAGCGACACTGTGCAGGGCCGTATAACCCTGCGTCTGCAAAACGTACCCTGGGACCAGGCTCTGGAGCTGGTGCTCAAGACCAAGGGCCTGGACAAGCGCCAGATAGGTAACGTGCTGATGGTCGCTCCCGCTGCGGAAATAGCCGAACGCGAGCGCCAGCAGATCGAGGCGAACAAGCAGATTGCCGAGCTTGCCCCGCTGCAGTCGGAGTTTGTCCGTATCCGCTATGCCAATGCCGCGAACGTGGTAGAGCTGTTCCAGGCCGGGTCGGAAGAGGGCGGCAGCCTGATATCCCCCAGGGGCTCGGTTATCGTTGAGCCCCGCACCAACTCGCTGATCATCACCGAGACCGCACCCAAGCTGGCAGAGATTCGCGGCCTGATCGAGCTGGTCGATATCCCGATCCGACAGGTGATGATCGAGGCGAGGATTGTTATCGCCCAGTCTGACGCCACCAAGAACCTCGGTATCGAGTGGGGCGGCGCCTACCTCAACACCAACAATGACAATATCACTTCGGTGTCCGGCAACACCGACAACGTGGTCAATCTCAACCAGTCGGTGATCAACGGCACCCAGCCACAGGTCGATTACCCCGGCGCGTTGCTGGTTGACCTGGGTGTAACCAGGAGCAGCGGCTTTGCTGTCGGTTTTACCAGCGGCGACCTGTTCCTGACCGCGGAATTGTCAGCGCTGGAGGCGGCCGGTGAAGGTGAGGTGGTCTCCCAGCCGAAAGTGATTACCGGCGACAAGCAGCAGGCGTCGATCAAATCCGGTACCGAAGTGCCTTACCAGGAATCGTCCGCCAGCGGCGAAACCACCACGTCGTTCAAAGACGCGGTGCTGTCGCTGGAGGTCACGCCCAATATCACGCCCGACGACCGCATCATGCTCGAACTGCAGGTCAACCAGGATTCTATCGGTGAGCTGGTACCCAGCGGCCAGGGTGGGTTTATTCCCTCTATCGATACGACGCAGCTGAACACCCAGGTACTGGTGGGCAATGGCGAGACCGTGGTACTGGGCGGCGTGTTCAAGACCGAGGATATCGAATCCGTCAACAAGGTCCCGTTTTTTGGTGACCTGCCCTATATCGGCGCTTTCTTCCGCAATGAGTCCACCAGCAGCAAGAAGACCGAGACGCTGATCTTCATCACCCCGCGCATCCTTGCTGACACCTTGCTCGACTAGGTCCACCCCGACGCAAGATGTTGACACATCGCAGGATATTTCTGGTCGGCCCCATGGGGGCCGGCAAGTCCACTATTGGCAGGTACCTGGCGCAGCACCTGAAGCTGCGGTTCGCCGATACCGATACCGAGATAGAGGAACGTACCGGCGCTGATATTCCCTGGATTTTCGACGTGGAGGGTGAGCCGGGGTTCCGGGACCGGGAGCAGCAGGTCGTCGAAGAGATGACGCTGTGGGACGACATCGTGCTGGCGACCGGCGGTGGTGTGGTGATGCGCCCCGAGAATCGCCAGGCCCTGGCTGCCAGGGGCTTTGTTGTCTATCTTCACGCCACCGTGGACGAACAGGTCAGGCGTACCCGCCGCGGCCAGCGCCGCCCCCTGCTGCAAACAGGAAATCCCGAAGCAGTGCTGCGCAGCCTGATGGCGATCCGCGATCCGTTGTACCGGGAAATCGCCGATCACATCATCGAAACGGATGGTTGTAGCCCCAGGACGGTCGCCCAGCGCCTGGTGCGGGAGCTGCAGTAAAGACAGGGGTGGTGCCCTGGCGGTATCATCGCCCCCTCCCGAGCGCAATCCGAGGTTTCCAGGTGTCTTTGTTGATGCACACATTGCATGTCGAGCTGGGGGAGCGCAGCTACCCCGTCTACATCGGCCGCGGCCTGCTGGCCGATCCCCAGCTGCTGGCCGGCCATATCGCCGGCTCCCAGGTGGTTATCGTGAGCAATGAAACCGTAGCCCCGCTCTATATGGAGAAGGTCAGGGCCGCGCTGCCGCCCGGCTTACAGGTGACCGAGGTCGTGCTGCCGGATGGCGAGCAGTACAAAACCCTGGCGACGCTGGGTGAGATCTTCGACCAGGTGATGGCGGCGGGCCACAACCGCACCACCACCATGGTTGCCCTCGGCGGGGGGGTTGTGGGTGATATCACCGGTTTTGCTGCCGCCTGTTACCAGCGAGGTGTCGATTTCCTGCAACTGCCCACCACCCTGCTGGCCCAGG
>CAYTDW010000037.1:0-11218 GCA_964436585.1 uncultured Halioglobus sp.
AGGCAGGGAAGGAGTCGCGGATTCGGTGCTTGCTGTGCAGGTCCAACGGCCTGGCCCGGGCCGCCTGGGCCTCCTCGGGGCTGATCACCTCCCGCTCCGCCATCTGTGCCAGCACCACGTTGCGCCGCTCCAGCGCGCGCTCGGGATTGCGCGCCGGGTTGTACAGTGACGGGCCCTTGATCATGCCGATCAGCAGCGCCTGCTGGTGCAGCCCCAACTGACCCAGGGGCGCGCCGAAATAGTGGCGCGAGGCCAGGGCGAAGCCGTGCACCGAGCGGGGGCCCTCCTGCCCCAGGTAGATTTCGTTGATATAGCTTTCCAGTATCTGGTCCTTCTCGTAGTGCAGGTCCAGCAGCACCGCCATCGCCGCCTCAGTCAGCTTGCGCACGAGGGTGCGCTCCGGCGTCAGGTAATAATTCTTCACCAGCTGCTGGGTGATGGTGCTGCCGCCGGCCACGACCTGGCCGGAACGCAGATTGCTGAAGGCCGCCCTGGCGATACCGACGAAGGAGATGCCCCGGTGCTCGTAGAAGCGGTGATCCTCCACCGCCAGCAGGCCGTCCCGCAGGGTCGGGGGCACATCGGCCAGCCTGATCAGCAGCCGGTCCTCCCCGTGCAGCGGGTAGATGCCGCCAATCTGCACCGGGTCGAGCCGCATCAGGTCAATGCCCTTGCCCCCCGCAGACAGGCCCTGCACCCGCTGTCCCCCCAGCTGCACCAGCACCCGCCGCGCCGGTTCACTCTCGCCGGGAAAATCAAAGCCGCGGGTAAAAATCTCGAACCGATCGCGGTTGCGGGCGACCTGGCCGGGGCCCGTGGGGCTCGCCACCGTGCGATAACCCAGCACTTCCAGCTCATAGGCCAGGTCCTCGGCCTTCAGCCTGGCTCCCGCAAACAGCTCCAGGGGTCGGGCATACACCTTGGCGGGCAGCTCCCACATCTTTTCGGTAAAGGTGGAGGTGATCTTCGCGTCCAGGTAGATCAGCACCAGGGCGGCTGGCACCAGGGCGGCAAGGAAGAGTTTCAGGAGGAGATGGCGGGTACGAATCATGGGGTGCGAGTTTACACCACCAGCCGCCGCAAAAGGCGGCATTTTGCCCTATCGTAGCAGGACCGGTCGCCGCTTCGAAAAGCGGCTCAGCGCACCCCGCTCACCCCTTCAATACGTGATCAGTCCCACATCTGTACCGTGGTGTTCTGCTGCGCCCAGTGACCTCGCGCGGTCGCCCAGATGTTCTGCATGGCCCGGGGGCGAATGCCGTTCCAGGATTCCGCTTCCAGCCACAGGCGGCGCAGGTGCCTGCGCTCCCTGGGCTCCGGGGCATCCTCGAAATGGCTGCGCCCGTGCAGGTGGAAGTGATTGTTCAGGAATGTCATATCCCCCGCTTTGAGGTGATATTGAAACACCAGATCCGGGTTTTCGGTGGCGGCGGAAAATGCTGCCAATGCCTTTTTGTCGAGTTCAGTGAGCAGGGGAATTTCAGGGAATTTTTCCCGATGCCGCTGGGCGCTGTAAATATACTGCACCAGTGAAAAGCAGGTGACCACGCCATTGTTTCCGCGTTCAAAGATCCTGGCGCGGTGGTAGGGCTTGCCGCCCGGCGGCTCCTCGTCGCGCCAATCCATACAAAACTCTGTGTCCAGCAGATGCTGCAACAACTCCGGCGTTGTTCTGGCCATGTAGTTGTAGACTGCCAGGCCGCTGACGATCTGGCTGTCACCGCCGACAGGCGCCTGCTTCAGGCACAGCAATCCCACCACATCCGCGCCGTCGGTGTGCATATCCAGGGTTGCCGTGGTCTGGTAGCCGCGGGCGGAGGTGTCCGCAATACTGCGGCCTTCATTGATCACATCGCCCAGCAAATGGCCCCGCTTGTTCTGCTCCCAGGGCTTGCCAAACTGCAGGCCCAGGCCCCAGAAGATAATGCTGGCCTCATCCTTACTGAAGCGCTCGATGGGAAAGCCCGTCAGGTAGAGCACCCCCAGACCATGGTCCAGTTCATGCTCGAAAGGCGCCAGCTTTTTCATCAACTGCGGCAGGGGGAAATCGTCCTTGCCAAATTGGGGAACGATTTTCTTTTCCGCCCGAATGCGGCGTAAGCCCTGCTCCAACTCCGCCACATCCGCGGCGCTGAACGTGTATTGCCAACGGTCGGTCGCCGCAGCCAGATCGCAGGGCAGCCAAGCAGCCGGATGTTGCAATTGTTTCATGTGGACACTCCTTCTGAGGTTGGATTCAAGTACCACTTTATGTAAAACGTCGCGCCCGGCTCTCAAACGTCATTCCTGCTCCGGCGCGGCCACAGGGGACCGCAGAAATCGATAAAAAAATACCGAATAGATAAGGTCGCCGCTGACCAGGACAAGCACATTGAAATTGACATCGCCGATGAAAAAGTAATGGCTGAACATGATGCCCACGACGCCCAGCTTGCCGATCAATCCGAGAATCACAATACCCCGGTGCGCACCCGGATTAGCACCGACCATCCAGTAACCAAGGCCGAACAGGGCTATCGCCATAAGTGCCACCTGGTCAAACGGAGCGCCGCTCACTGAATGCGACAAGTTGAGCAGGCGCGCGATTCCAAGTGGTTCGAGAAACACCAGGCATGCAGCCCAGTTGAAGACAGCGGCGGAGTAAAACAGGACGCGGGTTTGATTCAGGTTCACTTCAGCTCTCCATAGTGAGGCATGGACTGCCTGATACATATTGGGAGTATAGCTCTCGGGAAAGACTAAACACCCCCCGAAAAAGGGGGGGTATCAATTCACGGCTTCCAGTTCACCTTATGACCTTCAAGATAGTCATCCACCGCGGCGCCGATAGTCGGATGAAATATATTCCCACCGAACAAATCGAAAATCTCGAAGCGTCGCAGCTTGTCTTTCACCGGGTCTTTCATTTCGGCAAAATGCAACTCGATGCCGGCGCTGCTGAGCTTGTGTTGCAATTCCGCGAGCATGTCGGCGGACGTCACGTCAATGCTGGTGACGGGTTCGGCAGTAACAATCAGCCGCTTTACCGGCGTTGGTGACGTATCGATGGCATGCAGCACTCGATCCTGGAACAGCTCGGCATTGGCAAAGAACAGCGGCGCATCCCAGCGCAACAGCACCAGGCCGGGCACCCGGCGCGCATCGGGGTAGCGCTTGATATCATGATAACCGCGCACGCCATCGGCGCGACCGAGGATCGCGTAATGCGGGCGCCACCCATCCCAGAGAAACTCGATCACGGCCAGGCCGATTGCAATCCCGATTCCGGGAATGGTGCCGAACACCGCAACCCCGACAAAACACACCATGGACAGCCAGAATTCCCACTGCTGGATGCGGTAGATCCGGCGTAAGTCAGCGAATTCGAACAGGCCGATTGCCGCGGCGATCACCACGGCAGCCAGTGCGCTGGAGGGCAGGTGCTGTAACAGATTGGGCGCGACCAACAGTAACAGCGCCACCGCGCATGCACCGACAACGCCAGTCAGTTGCGTTTTCGCGCCCGCGGCCTCGGCTACCGGTGTGCGCGATGAACTACTGCTGATGGCAAAGCCCTGGAACAGGCCCGCGGCGAGATTGGCGGCGCCAAGACCGATCATTTCCTGGTTGGGATCGACACGGGTGCGCGTCCTCGCGGCAAAGGTGCGGGACAGCACGCTGGTGTCGGCAAAGGCGACCAGGGCCACCGCGAAGCCACCAATCACGACTGCCTGCAAATCCGCCAGAGTGATCAGGGGGAAGGCCAATCCGGGTAATCCCTGCGGCAGCGTGCCCAGCACCTTTACCCCGGCGCTCTGATCCAGGTTCAGCAGGCCGGTTGCGACAGTGGCGGCAATGACGGCCACCAAAATGCCGGGGAAGCGCGGGTAGTTCTTCAGCAACAGGATCAGCGCCAGCGTCCCGACTCCGAGGACAGAGGCGGCCACATTGGCCTTGCCGTCGATGATGCCCTGACCGATGGCCACCAGGTTGTTCAGGGGGCCGTCGGATTCTATCGAAAAGCCGAACAGCTTCGGTATCTGGCTGATCAGTACCGTGAGCGCGATGCCATTCATGTAACCATAGCGAATGGGCTTGGAGAGCAATTCGGTGATAAACCCCAGGCGAAGTACCCCCGCCGCAATACAAACAATGCCAGAGACCAGGGCAATGGCGCTGGCGAGGGTTATGGCGCGGGCGGGATCACCGTGGGAGAGCGGCAGGACCACGGCAATGATGACCGCCACCAGGGCGGAATCGGGTCCCAGTACCATGATACGGCTGGGGCCGAACAGGGCGTAGGCGAGCATGGGAAATATGGTGGCGTACAGGCCATAGATGCCCGGCACCCCGGAGGCTTCGGCGTAGGCGATTCCCACCGGGACCAGCATGGTGGTAAGCACCAGCCCCGCTGCTATATCAGGGCCCAACCACTCCGACCGGTATTCCCGGAGCGCCTGCAGACCTGGCACCCAGCGCTGCCAACCGGCAGTGGTTTGCAACCCGGGCCGCCCTGGTCCGCCGGACTGAACTGTCACGGCTGCCCCTGCGTCGTGGCAGGCGGCGACGGGCTCAGGCCAGCGGGGCCAGCTGGCGGCGTTGGCGGTGCCTGTGGCGTGGCGTGGCTGAAGGGATACTTTTTCTCGCCCAGCACCCGCTGGGACCAGTTGATGGACTCTCCCGAAGGCAGTGTTAGCACGGCCTTGCCGGAACGGTCAGTTTCGAAATCCAGCCGGTTGCCGCGGTCATCGCGGTAGAGGCTGTGGCCGGTGCTGTCGGTATTGCCGTGCACCACCGTGCCCGGACTGCTGCAGATCGTAGTGCCGTGGGGATCGGTAAAACAGGTGCTCTGGGCGAGGCACAGGGAGGGCAATACCAGCGCCAGCGGAACAAGCAAAACTCTCAAGAAACCGTCCTCTCAAATAACCGGGGCCGCCCCGGCCCAGGCTGCGTTCCAGCCGGGCTCAGTCCCGATGATACTTCACCAGCAGCTCTCTCAGGGCTCTTTCGAGGCGCTCAAGTTTTCGCCTGTGTTTGGCTATTTTCGCCTTTTTCGCCTCGATTTCATTGGTCAATACCTTGATCAGGATAACGGCTTTCCTGGGTATGGCGGCCTCCGGGTCGGTTTCTTGAGGTTGCTTGGCAACGCGCTTGGTTTTAACGGCCTTGCCCTTGGCCTTATCCTTGCCTTTGCGCTTGTCTTTTACTTCGACCGGAGTTTTTGGCTGCGGGGCACTGGCGGACGGGACAGCAGGGCTTTTCAGGCCTGCCGCGCCCTCGCTGGCCGTCGCCGCTTCGATTCCCTTCACGCTGGTTTTTGGCTTGCTCATAAGTGTCTCCCTTGATCTGTTGATTCGAAATCCCGCGCTTGAATTCTAGCGCACTTGCCGCAACGCGCCCTGCGGGAGCGGGGCCGATGGGGTCAGCGCCTTCTCCCGCCCCCGCCTCTGCGCATACCGCTGCGCCCGCCCATGCTTCGTTGCCGGTACTGCTGCTGCCCTCGCTGGCGGGCATAGTGGTCGCGGTTGAGCTGGGAATAGTTGCTGGCGCGATCCTGTGCCGGCAGGCTGGATGGGCGCGGCGGTCCGCTGCCGCCTGCTGCATCGGCGTTCGCGCGCAGGGTCTGCGAGCTGTACGCCGGTTCGCCGCCGCGATCGCCGGTTGAGGGCCGCACCCGCTCGGAACTCATCCCCTCGGGACGCTCCGGGGCCTAGGCAGGCGACCAGTTGCCATTTTCGTATTGCTGCCAGCCGCTATCCGTCTTTTTGTAGACGTTGCCGTTGTGACCCGCGTACAGGTCACCGCTGCCGCTCTGGATCACTGTGCTGCGGCCCGGCCCCTCCCCCGACACCGATACGCCCTGGCCGCCACCTGAGCCTTCGATACTGGTGACACTGCGCCCGTCCTGGCGCCGGGTATTCATGTCCACGGAGCCCGACTCGCCGGTAATGGTGGTCGAACCGCCCTCCCGGGTCTGCTCGCCTGAAACCGAGTACTCGCTGCCATCCCTGCCGGTGACGGTGCCCTGGCTGGAGAGGGTCCCGGTATCACTGTCGTACTGCCGCTCGGTGCTGCTGGAGGCGCCGCCGGAAGTCTCGCGCTCCACCTGGGCGGTACCCTTGTCGTAGTTGACCTTGCGCTGGGTCGTCATCGACTCACCGCCGCGCTCGGTGGTGCGCTCCATTTTCGAGCGATTATCGTCCTCGTTATAGTAGCGACTGGTCTCGGTGCCTACTCCGGTTCGCGGGTTATAGGTCTCGCCGTAGCTGCCCCATTCATTGCCATCCCATGCGGTCTCGACCCAGCCGTAGCGGCCGCTGTTCGGGTTGTAGCCCTGCGAGTAGGAGTAACCGCCGTAGGGACCGTACCAGGCCGAGCGCGAGCCGTAGCCGCCGGTGGCGGGGTTGTACCAGGACCCATGCCCGTAGGACCCCCAGTACGGATAGTAGTAACCACCGTAATAATAGGGCGGGTAGTACCAGCCGGTACCGTAGTAGGGCACGCCGTAGACCACGTAGACACTTGAGGTGTAGGCGGCTGGATAGGCGTAGGTCACAGTGCTGGAGGTGGCGGACGCCACCTGCACCTGGGTCGCGTTGTAGGCCGGTGAACTGGGCGGAATACTATAGATTTCCGCCGGCACCGAATCCGTAATGGACCAGGGGCCGATCGGCGCATCCGCCACATACCAGGCACCGCCGTACAGCAGGTAGTAGCGGCCCTGGAACTCGAGAATGTCGAAGCCGGTGTTGACGGCGCGCGCTACCCCGGTACCCTCCACCGGCTCAAACTCCGGCTCACCGGCAAAGGTCACGTCCACCTCCGGCGTGGCATCGCGGCTCACCTGATTTTTCACCGGCAGGGAGGCCTCCAGCGCCGCCATCTTCGCCTCCTCGGTGCCGGGCACGGAAGCCAGCGCCGCCCCCATGGGATGCTCCGGGGGAATACGGCCGAAGGCGTCGGGCAACTGGGCCGCCCAGGTCCAGGGGCCGCGCTCCAACTCATCGCTCCTGAACCAGCGCCCGGCGCTGAGGTAATACCAGTCACCGTCGTACTTGAATAGCGGGCTTGTGGTATTGGCCACGTAAGCCAGGCCGTCGGTACCGGCGATCGGCACCACATCCGGCGCACCTTCCGTCACGATCAACTCGGTCGGCACCGTGACATAAAGCACCTCGGGCGCGGCACCCCGGCCCGGCTGCAGCGGCAGGGCAGCACGGATCGCGTCGAAGTTGTCCCCGGCGGGCAGTTTCGCAAACCCCGCAGGCAGAGACTGCGCAAGGCTCCAACCGCCCTTGAGATCACGGGAGGTGAACCACTGGTCCCGGTACAGCAGGTAGTAACTGCTGCCATCGGTCAACAGTGGCCAGTTGGCGTTTACCAGCAGCTTGAGGCCGGTGCCGGGAATGTCGGCGGGCACTGCATCGCCATTCACGAACAGGGCAATCGCCGGGGCTGAACGCACGACGATGGGCGGCGCGGTCATATTGAACCCGGCCGGCGGCGGGTCCGAGAGCACATCGTCCGCCAGGTAGGCGAGGAACAGGTCCAGCGGGATATCCAGCGGTTCATCCCGCACCGCGCGTCGCAACACATCCTCGAGGGCCGGCGTGCCCGCGCCGGTAAAAATAACCCGGTCGATAGCCCTGTCGCTCAGTTCGACCAGCCGCCGGGACATGTCGATGTGCGTATCCCCGCTCATCACGGCAGTCGCATAGACCGTGGCGGCGCCACCGGGTGGCGTCAGCTCAAGTGCCACCCACGCCTCGAAACGCTCAAAATCCGGCCAGGAACGGATCTGCGGCGCATGGATAATGAGGTTATGGCCCTCGAACTCGCGCCGCTGGGGGAAGATGGCGATCGGTGGCACATCGTCCCTGGCCAGCGGCACAGTCTCGCTGGTCGCTGTTGCTGCGGTGGCAGGTGACGCGCCTGTCGGCGATTCGGCGCAACCTGCGGCAAGGCAGGTCGATAACAGCGCGAGGGCACAAAAGAAGGGGCGAATTGACAACATGGTGCGTATCTCCGGGAAATTCATGCGGGCGACACCCGCTGCGCGTGCTGCCCTGTGTCAGGCCGGCCGGCTCTTCTCGTTCTCCAGGCCCCTGGTGGTGATCTCCTTGTAAAGCGCCATCACCCGGGCATAGATAGGTTGTACTTCAGGATGCTTGTCGACATAGACGTGGGCAGAGCGGGCGTCTTCCATGAGCCGCTCAAGAAACTCCATGTCGTGATCGCCGAGGGTCTCACCGGCGTCCATCCGCTGCTTCAGCTCCAGCAGGCGCGGCAGGCGAAACTCGTTGAGCCGCTCAAGCAGCACAGTGATCATACCTGTCTCTTCTGTATTGTCGCTCATTTGCGTCTCCTTGCAGTGTCCAGGGTGGTCGGCCGTCTCACCAGGCCGGAATGCTTAACAGCTGCAGCGTGGCTTGCCGGCCGTCGCTGGTGTGAATTTCCTTGAATACTATAACCGGCGCTGAGCGGGATGGCTTGTCGTGCACCACGTAAAGCCTGTCCAGGCACAAAGTCCTGTCCTCCAGCCAGAGATGTTCCTCGGCATTCGACAGCACCTCGGCTATGGCGGCGAGATTGTCTGCCAGCACATCACCGGACGCGTCAAGCTTTGCCAGCTGCTGCTCGATGTCTTCCAGGCTGGCCTGCAACTTCAGCTGGTCTACCGCCCCCGTGTGCTGGGTAAAGCTGCCACCGCGCTGCAGTATGTCGAGCTTGCTGCGCAACAGCGCCCTGCGTGTGCCCAGTGACTCCCGCTCTTCCTTGCGTTCCGTAATATGCAACAGGGCCAGGGCCAGCAACTGGTCGAAAGCGCGTCGCTTCATCAGGCGCCGTGTTTCTGTCTCGTCCCTCGCTACGGCCACCAGCAGGTGCTGGTCGAAACCGACGGTTGTGCGCGCCACATCTTTCAGCACCTGTCCCTCGACCTCGCCGTATCCAAAGCCGCGCTTTTCGCTTCTCTGCGCAACCAGCAGTGCGGTTACGGGCTCCAGCAACAGGGGATTTGCGCCACGAAATTCCAGCATCGCGGCATCCCGGCTGATCAACTGCTCCATACGTTCCGCCGAATAGAGCAGGGCGGCAAGGCCGGGATCGGCCTCCAGGCTCGCCCTGTTGGCCACAACCGGCGCCGGCAGGCCATCTACCATGCTAATAATATAGTCCGCCGCCTGCAGGACAGGTTGCTTCAATAGCCTGGCGTAACCCGACACGATTCGCAGGCGGGGGTCGGTACCATCCACCGCGCGCTCGATCGCTGTCTTGAGCAGCGCCGCCGGCAGTTTCGCGCCGCTGGCGTCAGACTGGCCGAAAATATTGCCGAACAGCTTCAACACAGCCCTGGCACCGCAGCGGCCGAGGGAGTTTCGCGCACCGCCCTGCCCTCAGTACGACTCAGGAATAAACTTGAACGGGTACTCCGGGGACTTGTACTTGCCGATCTTGCGCTTGCCGAGCTTGACGTCTTCCTGTGGGAGTTTCTCGTAGGGAATGTGCGCCAGCAGGTGACTGATCAGGTTAAGCCGCAGTTTCTTCTTGTCCTCGGATCTGGCCACGTACCAGGGCGCCCAGGGCGTGTCGGTTGCCTTGAACATCTCGTCCCTGGCACGGGTGTAATCATCCCACTTGCCGTACGACTTGAGATCCATGGGTGACAGCTTCCAGGTCTTGCGGCCATCGTTTTCCCGGCTCTGCAGGCGACGCTGCTGTTCCTCGGGGCTGACTTCCAGCCAGTACTTGAGCAGGATGATGCCGGACTCAACCATGGCGCGCTCGAATAATGGCACACCCATGAGAAAACGTTCGGTCTGCTCTTCGCTACAAAACCCCATGACCCGCTCGACGCCGGCCCGGTTATACCAGCTGCGATCGAAAATGCCGATTTCCCCCGCTGCCGGGAAATGCCTGATATAGCGCTGCATGTACATCTGGGTTTTCTCGCGGTCGGTCGGGGCCGGCAGGGCGTGAATCCGGAATATCCTCGGGCTTACCCTTTCTGTTATGGCCTTGATCGTGCCGCCCTTGCCGGCGCCGTCGCGCCCCTCAAAGACCACGCAGACCTTGAGGCCCTTGTGCACAACCCATTGCTGCAACCTGACCAGCTCGACATGCAGTCGTTCCAGTTCCTTATCGTACTCCTTGCGGCCCAGCTTGCCGGGGCTGCCATCGACCTGCTTATTCTTTGAATCTTTCTGCTTTTTTCCGTGCTTGCTTTCTTTATTCGCCATGCTGGTACCTTCCTGTCGTTATCCGATCATTATCCATTTAACCCGGGCTCACACAGCCGGGGACTCGGCATACCGCGCCACTGCCGACTCCACGGTGGGAAAAATACCGTCACGTGCGAGCGTTTCCGCCAGGGTGGTGCGCCGGATACCCTCCAGGGCGGAGGGATTCAGCGCAGCGAAAATGAGCCGGATACCGCGGCCGCGCAGTTCCGCCTCGAACTCGACCAGCCCCTTGAGCGCGGTGTACTCAAAATCCTGTATCGCGCCGCAGTCGAGAATCAGCACTTTCGGCTTTGCCTCGTCCAACAGTTCCCGCACCTTCTCGCCAACGTTCTGCGCATTGGCGAAATACAGTCGGCCCACTATTCGCGCGATCAGTATGCCCGGGACCTCTTCGTCCCCCGGATGCTCGGGGGAGCGTGGGCGAAAGAGGTTCGTCCCAGGCTTTCTCCGCAGGGCATACACCATCGGGTTATTCGACTGGTACATCAGGCTGAGCATGGACACCAGGACCGCCACCAGGATGCCCTTCAGGGTTCCCAGCAGCACAACGCCCAGAAAGGCCACCAGCGCCCAGCGAAATTCGATGGCGCGCACCCGCAGAATCGCCTGCATTTCAGCGGGGCTGATCAGCCCCACGGAATAGACGATCACCACGGCGGCCAGGGTGGCGTGCGGCATTTTGCCCAGCAGCGGCGCGAGAAACAGCATCGTGGCAAGGGCGATCAGCGCGACCACGATACCGGACACCTGGCTCCTGGCGCCGGCGCTGGCATTGACGGCTGTCTGTGAAGTCCCGCCGCCGGAGGGCATGGCGCCGAAGAAACCGCCGACCACGTTGCCCAGGCCAGTGGCCACCAACTCCTGGTTGGACACTACCCGCGCTTCGCCCTCGCGCCGGAAGGCGCGCGCGGCGGCGATGCTCTCGGTACAACTCATGAGCGCGATACCCACGGCGGCCGGCCACATCAGCAACAGCAGATCCTCTTAGTTGAGATGGA
>CAYTDW010000038.1:0-11166 GCA_964436585.1 uncultured Halioglobus sp.
CAGGCCGCGCCTAGCGCAGCAAACAAAAGTGGAGCTTTCTGCGAGCACTGTCCGAGTCCGAATTTTTCGCGCAGCGAAAAATCGTCGAGTTGCGCAGCAGCCACTTTTGTTTGCGGAGCTGCGGCCGTTTCGAGAGGTTCTACCCCAGCCGCGCCCGCCTTCGCAGCCGGAACTTTGCGGAGCTGCGGCCGTTTCGGGCGATAGGCCCCGGTTGTGACCGGCTTGGCACGAGACGTCAAGACTGAAGCCTGAAACCTCAAGCCGCCCTAACTAACTCCAGCGCATCAGCCCGCAAGTGTCCCTGCGCGATCTCGTCGCGCAGCTGGGCTTCGGTGACAATGCCGTCCTGCAGGCAGCCCCTGACCATGTCGAAGAAGAACTTCTCCTGCTTGGGGTCCGGGTGGGCATCGTAGGTGCCGGCGAACTTGTACTCGCCGAACAGGGCGCGGCGGGCGCGGCGCAGCCAGTGGCGCGGGGGGAACAGCTGGAAAGTGTCGGCGGGGCGGTAGTCCACCTTGAGGCCGGTCTTCCAGGGTTGGGTCTTGCGCTTGGTATTGTGCAGCAGCTTGGTGTGCGCGGTCAGGTTGTCGAAGTCGTTCCACTCGTTCTCGAGCAGGCCGATGGTGGCAGGGTCTTCGAGCTTGAGGGACACCCAGTCCATGTAGTCCCGCTGGGCTGGCTGGAACATCGCCGAGAAATTCTCCTCGAACCGCCAGTGCTGCAGTTTGGCGCAGTCCAGCAGCATCACGCTGCTGGCATAGGCGCCCTTGCGCCCCTTGCGACCGGACTTGGGCCGGCACATGATGGCCTTGCCTCCCATGTCGCGATTCAGCAGTTCCCACACGTCGCCCTGGGCGAACACGTCCGGGTCGATGACCACGGCGCGGCCCTGGTAATTCATCAGCTGCGGCGGCGCGAAGCGCAGGGGGGTGAAGGATTGCAGGTCATTGTTGAGCCAGGGTCGCATCTCGCCGTCGCGCAGGTACAGCTGCCCCTCGCGCTGGGCCATGCAGGGGAAGTCCTTCACCTCGATGAACTTGACATCGAACAGGTCGGCATGGGCCGAGTTCCGGCACAGGGAGTAGCGACTCACTACCGCCCCAAGCTTCTGCTTGTGGTTGGTGTGGATGAAAACGGTCGGTTTCACAATCTGGCTTCCCTCGGCGTATCAGTGTGTTAGTTTACCGCTGGCGCGTGGGCGGATAAACGACAGGGTTTGGCAATATTTTGGAGAGACATCAAGCGGTCGTAGTCTGGTGTTTGCTCGGCTCCAAAGCCGGTGACAACACCCAGGTGCGGGCGCTCGCCGACGAACTGGGCTACGGCTATGAGGAAAAGCATATCCGCGCGCGCCGCTGGGAGCTGCTGGTCCACCTGGGGCGCGGCGCGACCCTGGCGGGTATCGACCGGGGTGCCTCCAGCGCCCTGCGGGCGCCCTGGCCCGACCTGGTCATCAGCGCCGGTCGTCGCAACGAAGCGGTGGCCCGCTGGATAAAACAACAGTCGGGGGGTAAGGCCGCGCTGGTGCATATGGGGCGACCCTGGGCCGGCCTGGACGCATGGGACCTGGTGGTCACCACGCCCCAGTATTTCCTGCCACAACGGCACAACGTCCTGCACAACAGCCTGCCCCTGCACCGGCTTCGCCGCGAGCAGCTGGAGGAGGCGGGCGCAGCCCTGCGCCCGCAACTGGCCGGTCTGCCGCGACCCTGGATCGCTCTCTTGGTGGGTGGGGACAGCGGTCGCTTCGTGCTGACGACCGAAAAAGGCGCGCGCCTGGGGGTGCTGGCGAACGAGCTGGCCGCCGCCTGCGGTGGTTCCCTGCTGGTCACCGACAGCCCGCGCACCCCGGTGCCCGCGGCGGACGCGCTGCAATCCAGGTTGACGGTACCCAATTACTGCTACCGCTGGGGCGGGGAGGGCGTCAACCCCTATCGCGGCCTGTTGGCGCTGGCGGACGCCTTTGTCGTCACCGGCGAATCCATGTCCATGCTCGGTGAGGCGTCCGCCATGGGGCGACCGCTGTTCATCTTCGATGTGGGCGATGGCCCCCGGCCCTGGTGGCGGCTGGCGCACAGCTATCGCTACAAGCCCCTCAGCCACCGCATCGCAATGCGCCTGGGGCCGCTGCGCATGCGGCGGGAGATCGGCAATATCCAGGCTGCGCTGGTGGCCGGCGGGGTTGCCCGCTGGCTGGAACCAAGCACAATTGCCGCTGCATCCGCGGAACTGTTGGCGCCGGCGGCGGCTGATGGCGGGGCGGGATCCCTGGCCGCCCGGGAGCTGGCGGCAACGGCGACAGCCGTCAGGCGGCTTTTGACAAGGCGCTGAGCGGGTGCAGCGGCGCCGGCGGCAGGTCCGGCGTCCTGGCCAGCACCTCGAGAGCGTCGTGGCGGACGTGGTTTTGCGCCATCTCATGGCGCAGGAAATCCTCGGTGACCCTGCCATTTGCCAGGCATTCCTTGAGCAGGCCGAAGAAAAAAGCCTCCTGGTTCTGGTCGGGATGCTGCTTGTAGTTGCCGAGGAAGGCGTATTCGCCGAACAGCTTGCGGCGGGCGCGCATCACCCAGGCCACCGGCGGAAACAGGCGGAAGCGCTCGGCCGGGCGCCAGTCCGTGGGCAGCCCGGTCTTCCAGGGCTGGGTCTTGCGCCGCGTGGTGTGCAGCATTTTGGTGGCGGTGGTGAATTTGTCGAAGTCGTTCCACTCGGGCTCGAAAAAGTCGATGGTGTTGCGGTCTTCCTCGCGCAGGCAGATCCAGGGCTGGTAATCCTGGGTGAAGTTGAACATCGCCTCGAAAGACCGCTCGGCATCCCAGTGCCTGAGTCGGGCGCAGTCCAGCAGCATGACACTGCTGGCCATGCAGCGATCCACCAGCCCCTTGGGGCCGGAGCGCATGCGGCACATGATGGCCTTGCCCTTCATGTCCCGGCTGAGCAGTTCCCAGATGTCCGCGGCGGCAAAAATGTCCGGGTCGATGACCACGGCCCGGCCCTCGTAGCCCATCAGTTTCGGCGGCATGAAGCGGGTGGGGGTGAAGGACTGCAGGTCGTCGTTGAGCCAGGTGCGCTTGACGCCGTCGCGCAGGTATTCCTGTCCCTCGTGCGCTGCGAACATGGGGTAATCGCGGCTGTCGATAATTTTTACGTCGAATTTTTCGTTGTTGCGCGAATAGCGGCGCAGGGCGTGTTCGGCCACGATCGCGCCGGTGATCTGCTTGTGATTGGTCTGGATAAATACGCAGGCTTTCATACAGTTGCGGGGTCCGTTCTACACCGGGCAACTATATAGGAGCAGGCTATTTTTTGCCATTTTGGGGGTGGTACTTTCAGCGTGAATAGTACTTCATACTGCGCCCCGTCAGGGTCGTGTAAAGCACTCCGGCGGCCTTGGCCACGCGGTACAGGCTGTGCATGAACGCGCCTTTCGAGAATATGGAAAAAGGCAGCATAATCAAAGAGATAAGCATTTTAGCCAGGGCCGTGGACAACAGCTTCAGCCGGCGTTTGCCGTCACCGTGATAGCGCGCCATGTTCACCTGTGAGCAGCCGTTCTTGAAGCCGCGCCGGATCAGGCCCCTGGCGGTGTATCGCCCCGGCCCGTGAATCCGGTGAATGATCGACTTTTCCGCTGAAGCCAGGGTCGCACCCATCTGGTGGGCGCGGATGAAGAAGTCCTTGTCCTCGCCACCGCTGTTGCAAAAGGCATGGGAAAACACGGGGCCGGCCGCGGCCACGCGCTCCAGGATAGTCCTGCTCACCAGCAGGTTGCAGGTGGAGGCGCAGTCCGGCAGGCCGTAGCGACCGCCCTTCTTGTCCTGCTTGGATTTACTTGGCGAGCGAAAGATACCCGTCTCGCGCGCCCAGTCCGGCATTTGTTCATCCAGTACCCAGCTGCCAAACACCAGGTCGGCGCCGGTGGCCTGCTGGCGCTCCAGCAATTGCTGCAGCCAGTCGTGCAGCGGCACGTCGTCGTCGTCGATAAAGGCTATGAACTCGGCGCCGCGCTCCAGGGCGACCGCTACTGCGCGATTGCGGGCCCAGGTAATGCCGGGCTGCGGCTCGGTGCTGTAGTGCACCCTGATGGGCAGGCTGGCACCGGTCTGCTCGCAGATATCCCGGGTGGCGGAGTTGGGGTTGTTGTCGATAATGATCAGCTCGACCGTGGCGGGATCAGAATCCCCCAGCTCGATGTCTCGCAGGTCGAGCAGCAGGCGCTTGAGTACCTCGGCCCGGTTGTGCGTGCAAATGCAGATGGCTACCCGCGGGGAGGGGGTGGGGGTAATGGTCATGGGCTATTTGAAAATACCGCGGCGGTATAGTCCCCAGAAGAATCCCCACAGGTGGATGAGCGGTGCGCTTCGAACCTTGTCGGGTATCACGATATGCTGCCCTGAGTGCCGTTCCAGCTTCCACGCGATATAGTCCAGCCCCCCCTCAAATGTGAACAACGCCTTTACCAGCCGTGTCACCGAAAGCAGCTTTCCCTGGCCTCGGCGCAATGACCAGGCCAGCTTTGTTGCCAGGCGCCGGGCGCTGGATACGCGGCTGCGGTAGCGCAATTTATCGCCGCTATGATACACCGCAAAGCCCGGGCCAAGCGAGGGGGCGTGGTGCCCCGTCACCGCGGCATAGAATGGGGCGGCGGATCGGGCCAGTTCCCTGGCCCGCCCCGGACGCTCCGTGCGCAGTTCGGTTGCATAGCTCAGGCCCAGGGCCCGCTCCCACAGGTCGGTGACGTCACCCTCCTGCGGCAGCACCGGCAGGCTGTTGACGAGCAGCGTGCGGACGGCCTGCAGCAGGCAGTTTTCGATCTGCCGGCGAGTATGCGCATCGCGGCTGTAGAGGATCAGGGTCGGCTGGGCGAAGCGGCCCCAGATATAGGATTCGAACCAGGCCCGGGAACAGCCGCGGCGGAAATCCGCCAGGGAGATCACGGTGACCTTGCTGCGCAGGGTTTTTTCACCCAAGGTCGACTCCGCATAAAACACATTGGGCGGCAGCAGCCAGTTGGCGGCAGCGAGTAACGCCCTGTGATAGGCGGCGCGGTAGCCATCGCAAACCAGGTAGAGATCCAGCAGGCCGTCGTAGATGTCGCCACTGCGCAGGCAGGAGCCGTACAGCAGGGTAGCGCAGATTGCGCCGTGGTGTCGCGCCTGCAATTGTGCCAGCAGCTGGCCCAGCGCAGGGTCGGTGGCAGCATCGGGGCCATTTACCCTAGGGTAGCCGGTGACCGTGTCGTCACTCACCGGGAGAGCCATTCACGGGGCTGCCGTTCACAGGGTCAGAAAGTCCAGGGGTCTGCTGGCGCTGATATCGATCCGGCCATTGGCCTCCAGGATTTCCCCGTCGAGGTTGAGCTTGCCGTGCAGGTGCAGGCGGATTGCATCGGCATTGTGACTGATATAGCCGGATTCGGGAACCGCGTTGCGACCCGGGCGACCCCGCACGATGGAGAAGAAGGTGCGGGCAAACCGGTTGCAGCCCTGCTCGAACAGGGTGAGCCGGATCGCGCCGGGACCCGAGCCCCAGAAAGGGCGCATGCCGAAGGCCAGGCGGTGGAGGGTGCTGATGGCCAGGATCAGGGTATCGTGAGTGACGGCCTCGCCATCGTCCAGGGCGAGTTGCACGGTCACATGGCGGTTGAAGGCCGGGTCGTTGCGCAGCACCCCCCACACCGTGCGCGCGGTGCTGAGGGCCAGGCTGAAGTCGTCCCGCAGGCCTCGGGCGTGCACCTCCCGATGGGCGTACTCGGTGCCCTGGATAATCGCGCCGCCGCCGAGGAACATGCCGTAGCGGGGCGCTGCCCCCGCGACCAGCACCCGCATCAGCGCCCGTTGCGCCAGCAGCCCCCCCGTGGCGCGCTCCCCCTCGCACCATTGGCAGAAGCGCCGCGTCGCCCGCCACAGCGAGCCCCTGGCGCCGATATCGCCGGCGTTCATATTGGCGGTGCCGCCGGGCAGCAGCACGATCAGGGGCATGTGCTCGAACGGGTGGGTTTCCAGCAGTTCGCCGAGGATGCGGGACGCGGTGCCATCGCCCCCGTTGATCGCCAGCACGCGAACCTCCCGCCGCGCGAGTTCGGCCAGGGCGGGTCTGATATCGGCCATGCTGTGGGTGACCAGGTGGAATATGGCCGGGCAGGCGGCCACGCGGGAATGAATACGCTCGAACTGGTCCCGATTATGCCCGCTGGCGGGGTTGCTGATCAGGCCTACCGGGCCGGCGCCGGGGCTCACGCCGCGGGGTCCCGCAGGGTCACCCTCTTGAGGTTGATTTCGGCGGCGCCGATCCGCGGGGCGGTGCCGCGCAGTTGCAGCGGCAGCAGGGACTCCTGGTCAAACAGGATGGTGATCTCGCCACCGAGGCCGAGCAGGCTGAAATCGGGCTTGTCGACCTGTTCTCCCAGCGGGCTCACCGCAAGGTTCACGCCGCGGGTCGGGCGCGGGCCGGTGCTGGCTGCGCCGCCGGCCACCTCGTAGTTGGTCTCGACCGTCCGGCCCTCACTGTGGCTCATCCGCACCTGGTAAAAATTGAATTCGGTATTGACCACCACGTCCGCCGCGGCGCCCGGGGAGGTGAGGAAGCGCGCCGCCAGCAGGAGCAGGGCGTAGGCGTCGGTCACCGGCAGCCCGTCAGCCCCGGGGGGATACGCGATCTTCCTGCGGCTGCTCACCGGCCATTCGCCGGGGGGGCGGGTGGTCCCTGCGGGTGCGTCCCGGCGCACGCGCAGGATGTGTTCCGGCAGGAACTCATAGGTCTTGTAGCGCTGCTCCTTGCTCTTGCCCCTGCTCAGGCGCGAGCGGTGCCTGGCGCTGCCATCCGCCGCCAGCTCCAGCGCCACCTCCTCGGAGTTGCTCGCCACCGCGCTGCTGGCCGCCAGGCGCCAGCGCTGCGGATCGGCGCTGTCCGGGACAAGCTCTATGCGCGAACTGGCCGTGACAAAAAAGGCCTGCTGCTCGTATTCCAGCACCTGCCAGGCGGGCGGGGTGACGGGGGCGCTGTCCGCGGCGACCGCCGGGAAGTTGGCCAGGGCAGCCAGGCAGAGCAGGCCACCGGGTAGCAGGCGTCGGCAGGGCGGTTTTCTCATCGGTCGTGTCCCGGGTAGCGAATGCCGACCGGTTCGTGGCGAACCGGGTGTGCGGCCATGATAAGCGCCACGGGCAGCCAGAAGAACAGCCATAATTCCCTCGGCTCCAGCACCAGCCGGTCGTAATCCATGGCGATGGAGGTCATGCCGTACAGCAGCAGTGCCAGGTAGATCCGCTCCCCGCGCCGGCGATACAGCTGCCAGGCCCAGTGGAGCGCGACCCCCAGTATGGCCGCCAGCAGCGCCAGCCCGACCAGGCCGCCGTCGCGCAGGGTGGCCAGGTAGCCGTTGTGCGCATGGTCGAACAGCCTGCCATAGGCGGGCACCCGGGGGTCTACCAGGTAGCCGTGCCCGAACCACCAGTAACCCTGCATGTCCACCAGCACCTGTTCCCAGATGCCGGGCCTGAAGGAGAAGTCCCCCACCCGCTTCAGCCAGACTTCCGGGTTGCTGGCCATCAGTGCCCAGAGGGCGGCCGTGCCGACAGCCGCCACCGCGAGGGCGCGGTAGCCGACCAGAGCAACCAGGCCGACACACACCGCGGTCATGGCCGTGCGCGACTGGGTGAGGACGACGAGGCTGAGCAGGGCCAGCGCCAGTGCGCTGTACACGGCGCGGTGGTCGCGCCCGCGCTCGGTGAAGATGTAGTGCATGCACAGCACCAGGAACACACCGTAGGCGGAACCCGCTTTATTCTGGTGGTGCATGACGCCCAGCGGCTCGAGCCGGGATACCGGGAAGGGGTGGTTGAGGTACCAGGCGACGATTGACACCAGCGCCGCCGCTGCGGCTAGCCAGGTGGCGCGATGGGCCAGGCGGTCCATCTGGTCGGCATGGCGAACCCACAGGTAGCCGCTGACATAGCAGAAACCCAGGACACAGATGGCATGGCCCAGGGTCTGCAGGGCCGCGACCGCCTCGAAATCAGCGGTCCACAGCAGGGTAGCCATCATGTAGGTCGCGAACAATAGCAGCAGCGCGGCGAGCACATTGTGACGGTAGAATTCCGCCAGCTCCCGCCACAGCAACAGGATGGCCGGCAGCACCAGCAGGTAATACAGCCGCCGATGGCCCGACGCCATCGGCAACAGGAAGTAGCCGGCGATGAACAGCGCGTAAAGGTACGCCATTCCCCGCTCCAGAAGGAACCGCTGGATTGCCTTGAATTTCATAGATTTCAGATAGTTGCGACAGCCGGCCGAAAGCCGTTAAAAATACCACACAATCTTGAGAATGGCTTGATCATCCTATACCCTTCGCCACTTCATCTGCCCCGGCCAGGGGCATAGGTACGCATACCATGCACATGATAATCAAGCGGCTGATCAAATGGCTGGTTCGCGTTGCCTGCATCTTCCTGCCCGAGGCAAAAGCCCACGAACTGGAGCGCTGGCGCCGGGGCCGCGAGGAATTCTGGAAGTATAATCGCTGCCAGTACATCTTCGCTTCCTACGGTAAAAGTGGCCGCACCTGGGTGCGGGTGATGATCTCCCGCTATTTCCAGCTGGTCTACAAACTGCCTGACAATATCCTCATGGGGTTTGACAATTACACTCGCCTCAACAAGGACATCCCAAGGATATTTTTTACCCACGACAATTACTTGCGCGGCTACACCGGGAATGTCGACTCGAAAAAGGATTTCTACAAGAAGAGAACCGTGCTCCTGGTGCGCAATCCCATCGACGTGGCCGTGTCCCAGTTCTTCCAGTGGAAGTACCGTATGCGCCCGGAGAAGAAGGCCATGAACAAGTACCCCGAGCACGAGGCGGCCATCTCTGTGTACGATTTCGTCAAGGACGAGAACCAGGGCCTGTCCCATATCATCGAGTTCATGAACAACTGGGCGCGGGAACTGCCGAAGATAGAGCAGCTGCTGGTGGTGCGCTACGAGGATCTGCGCGCCAACCCCGAGCGGGAGATGGGCCGGATCGTCGAGTTCCTGGGTATGCAGGCCAACGCCGAGTATCTCAGGGACACCGCCGAATTCGCCTCGGTGGAAAACCTGCGCAAGAAGGAGCAGGAAAACTACTTCTGGCGCAGCGGCAGCCGGGTGCAGGCCAAGGATGTCAATGATCCCAACACCTTCAAGGTGCGCAAGGCCAAGGTGGGCGGCTACCGCGATTACTTTGACGATGATCAAGTAGCGGAGCTGGAGGCGATGGTAGATTCGCGCCTGTTACCGGCGTTCGGTTATACCGGCGCGGAGGGCAGGGGAGTCGGTTGATGGACAGGTGCGTCTTCATTCATACCAACGAACGCCAGTGGCTGGGCGCGCTGGTGGCCGAGTATTCGTTCCGCCGCAATTCCCGCCACGCCGACCGGTTCGATGTGCGCTTTATCCATACCCGTGACCATCCGTTCCTGGCGGCCCGGGAGGGCCAGAGCTTCCTGCGCGGGGGCACGACCCGGGTCTGGCACATGGATGACCTGCAATCCTTCACGCCGTTGCGCTTTATGCCGCCGCAACTGATGAACTGGCAGGGCAGGGCCGTGGTGACCGACCCCGACGTATTCGCCGCCGGCGATGTCTATGAACTGCTCGAGCGGGACATGGGTGGCAAGGCCGTCATGGGCCGCCATCGCTCCGACAAATCAGAAAAGGGCTACCAGGTGGCCACCAGCGTCATGTTGCTGGATTGCGCCAAACTGACCCACTGGAATGCCGAGGAAATGTTCGGCCAGTTGTTCCGTTCGGAAAAGGATTACAAGGAGTGGATGGTGCTGGCCTACGAGGACCCCGCCACTGTCGGCTACCTCGAGGATTACTGGAACGACTTCGACCATCTCGACGCCAACACCCGCCTGCTGCACAACACCAAGCGCCGCACCCAGCCCTGGAAAACCGGCCTGCCGGTGGATTTCACCCCGGCGGACAAGTTCAAGGACAAGCCGCTGATGGCCTCGCTGAACCGACTGCGGGCCAATGTCTTCGGCGAGTACGGCCTGTTGGGTCGCTACCACGAGCACCCGGACCGGCAGCAGGAGGCGTTCTTCTTCGGCCTGTTGCGGGAGTGCCTGGACTGCGGGCACGTCAGTGAGCAACTGGTGCGCGATGAAATCAGCAAAAACCATGTGCGCCACGACGCCTTCGAGGTGCTGGCGCGCACACCGCCGCTGGCAGGCAGGGCCGCATGAAATACCTGGATATCGAACAGCTGCGCCGTTTGGATCGGGCCGACTTTCTCAGGATAAAGCCCTACCCGTATTACAACCACGAGGGCGTGCTCACCGAGGCCGGCTTCCAGGAGCTGCTGGCGAACATGCCGCCGCTGGAGATGTTCAAGCACAATTTCGGCTATGAGCGCCGGGCCGGACAGGCGCCGCACGATCGCTACTCCCTGGAATACGAGCCGGGCATGCCGGTGCCGCAGCCCTGGCAGGCGTTTATCGGCGAGTTGCGCAGCGACGCCTATCGCAAGGAGATTGCGCGCCTGCTGGGGGCGAACAGGATCGAGTTCCGGTTTCACTGGCACTACACGCCCTCCGGTTGTGACGTGTCCCCTCACTGCGACTCGAGTCGCGAACACGGCTCCCACCTGTTCTATTTCAACTCGCGGGACGACTGGGACCCTGCCTGGGGCGGCGCCACCCTGGTGCTCGATGACGGCGGGCGCCTGGACTACGACTCGGCCCCGGATTTCGATGAGTTCGATGCGGCCATAGAGTGCAAGTCCATCGGCAATTTCAGCTCCCTGATGTTGCGCACCGACCACGCCTGGCATGCCGTGCGCGCCATCAACTGCCCGGAGGGCCGCCTGCGCCGGATATTCATCGTGGTGGTCAACCCGGTGAGCCTGTTCTGGAAAGTGCGTGACCGGGTCATCGGCAAGAAAATCCAGCGCCTCTGAGGCGCGGGCAGTTCCCTCCGCGGGCGAACTCCACCTGTGGCTCTGCCGTCGCCAGACGCTAACCGGTTCCGACCAATTCCAGCGCACGGTGCTGTCGCGCTACGCCGCAGCGAGCCCCGGCGAGCTGCGGTTTCGCCGCGGCCCGCAGGGCAGGCCCGCGCTGGCGGCTCCGGCGCTCAACCTCGGTTTCAACCTCAGCCACAGCGGCGACTGGCTCGCGCTGGTCGT
>CAYTDW010000039.1:0-11067 GCA_964436585.1 uncultured Halioglobus sp.
TTCTGCAAACCTGGTAACGAAGATGATGTTCTTGAGCAGGCGATCCATCTCCGCCTTGACCACCTGGTAACATTCGCAGACCCGCGCCTCCAGGCCAGGCCGATCCAGCACGGTGATCTTGCCGCGGTTGTACTTTATCAAGCCTGCACGCTGCAAGTCTCCCGCTGCCTCGGTGACACCCTCGCGACGCACACCCAGCATATTGGCAATCAATTCCTGTGTCATGCACAGCTCATTCGAGTGCAGGCGGTCGAGGCTCAGGAGCAGCCAGCGGCACAGTTGCTGGTCCAACCTGTGATGCCTGTTGCACACGGCGGTTTGCGACATCTGGGTCAGCAGGGCCTGAGAGTAGCGTAGTAAAAGACGCTGCATCGGCCCGGCATGAAAAAATGCGTCCTTCAGCAATTGCCCGCTCAGTCGGTAGGCGTGGCCGGCGCTCTGCACCACGGCGCGACTGGTCGTGGTTTCGCCGCCCATGAACAGGGACACGCCAACGATGCCCTCATTGCCGACTATGGCAATTTCCGCCGAGGCACCATCCTCCATGACATACAGCAAGGAAATGATACAAGTGGTGGGGAAAAAGACGTAGCGCATCACCGTGCCCGGCTCGGACACCGACTGGCCGAGGGCCATTGGCACCAGTTCCAGTTGGGGAAAAAGTTGTGCTCGCACCGCAGCCGGCAGGGCGTCTAGCAGGTGATTTTGTCGGGGACTATGGATATCTGGCATTTGGACCCTATCAGGTAAACCTCTGGAAATTAAACAGCCGCCGGCGCGACCATACATGAATAAAATCTGGTCACATTATCTACCCATACCCACCGTATGTACACTAGCGCACAGACGGCCGGCAGGGCCCTGGCGATACTGAATAGATCGAGTAGGCTGCAGTGATGCGGTCCGCTTTTTCCACCTCACTCAAAAGGAACTGCAGATATGACAAAGAGAGATGAATACGTCGCGAAGATGAAATCCCAACTTGACGATATGAATGCACAACTCGATAAACTGGCAGCCAAATCCCAAAGTGCGAAAAAGGAGATGCATGCCAAGTACAAACAGGAAATGGCTGATCTGCGAGCACAGTCAGCAAAGGCTAGCGCCATGCTGGATGATATGAAGAATGCCGGAGAGAATGCTTGGGAAAATATGGTCGCGGAAATTGACAAAGTCGGCGACGCGCTCAAGCACTCTTACAATTACTTCAAGTCGCAGTTCTAAAGAAAGTGCATGTTTGAACTACACGGAACAGCCTCCGATACAGGTATGCGGCGACTGTGTCCACAGGGGCAATTCTTTATCTGAAACAAGTCGCTTTCCATGCAACTCCCGACAAAATATATAGCGATCAGTATCAAATAGTCCAGAAGACGCTATGTCATACACCAGAGGCCGCCGATTAATGAAAACCCAGTTAACAAAAATAGCCATTGCCCTTGCTATCGCGCTTGCGGCGGGGGCACCAGCCTTCGCCGATAAGCCTGACACGCAAAGCAATAGCAAGCCGCAAAAGATCTCTCAGGAGGATTCCGACAGATCCGCAGCCCGTAATGGCGGTGTTGAAAACAAAGTCTATTTCAACGAATACCGCAAAAATCAACTCAGGAACTACTATTCGAAAGCGCAGAAACCCGCTAACTGTCCGCCAGGTCTGGCCAAGAAAAATAATGGCTGCCAACCCCCGGGCCAGGCCAAGAAATGGCAAAAGGGTCAGACGTTGCCGCGGGACGTGGGCTATTACAATTTGCCTGCCACACTTATCGACGAACTTGGTCGCACACCTGAGGGCGATAGAATCGTTCAGGTCGACTCGGATTTTCTTCTGATCAACGGGGCCACTGGCATGGTTATCGATGCATTTGATATTCATGAATAGTGTAACTCCTTACTTATGCATAGATTCTTCACCGTATTTTGCAGTTGGCCTATTTGATTTGGAAACAGCACTAGTATGACAAAGACGCTTATGGCCCGATCGCCTTGGGATACCGACCCAATCGAAACCATTCAAAGCCGGGCAGAAAGAAAGCGGCTCTCACTACAACGTATCTTTGAATGTATGCCAGCGAAGATTGATGCCATCAAGGAGCAGAGAGAGTGTGCTGCGATTGAATTGCGCAGGTTCATGATGGCACGCGAAGCAGATGAAATCACACGGCGACGAAATGCCGCACGCCATAGATATCATACAATCAGCGCCTTGGCGTTGTCCTGACCCTGGCGCCCCATGGCGCTGTGGTGACAGACGGATTTTCACGAAATAAGGGAGTCCATGTGCCAAGCTTCACGCAAGCACCAGCCACCAATCGTTTGCTTGCTGCTTTACCAGTTATCGACCGTAGACGAATTATGGTCAGCTGTGAACCAGTAGAACTGGCGTTCGCCGACGTCCTGAACGAGCCCGGCGAACGCATTCGCCATGTGTACTTCCCTACGGAGAGCTTTATCTCGCTGGTATCGCGGATAGACAGCCGTGCCTGCCTGGAAGTAGGACTGATTGGCAACGAGGGCATGCTTGGAACTTCCCTGGTTCTTGGGGTAAATATTTCGCCGCTACGCGCCGTGGTACAGGGAGAGGGAGCGGCATTGCGAATGAAGGTTGCGCCTTTCCGCCGCGAACTCAAACAGAGCCCCGCCCTGACCTTGTTACTCAAGCGCTACCTCTATGTGATAATCGGCCAACTCGCGCAGACCGCCGCGTGCACCCGCTTTCACCTGGTGGAAGCGCGTCTCGCCCGCTTGCTCTTGATGACCCAGGATCGGGCGCAATCAGATGAATTTCATGTCACCCACGTATTTCTCGCTTACATGTTGGGCGTGCGTCGTGTTGGTGTAACCAAGGCTGCGACGGCGCTGCAACAGCGTAAACTGATCCGCTATAGCCGGGGAGATGTCACGATTCTGGACCGCAACGGCCTGGAGAGCGCCGCCTGCGGGTGTTACCTTGCTGATAGAGCGTATTACAACGGGATCATGAACCAGCAGTCAGTGTGCCTGTTGTGCTCGATCCCTTAGCTTGCGTGCATTGATAGTTTCCTTTCGACTCCCTGAGCCCTGCACCTGCCTTCATAAGCAGTTATGTGCGCTGGCAGACAGACTGCATAGTGAACTTTTCGTAGAATTACCACATTAGAACCACATCAAGAGCATTACATCCCGGGTACTGCCAATAGATCACTTCCGGGCTCACTGTATCAAGGAAAAACGATGAAATATTTAACTTGTAACAAAGCCCTGCAGAACTTTGCAGTCGCTGCAGTCGCCTCTGCCATGCTACTCGGTTTGGGCGGATGTTCCGGTATGTCGACACAAGACAAGAACACCGCTGTCGGCGCTGGCGCCGGCGCTGTCGGTGGCGCGGTTCTTACCGGCGGCAGCACGGTAGGGACCGCAGCTGGCGCGGTGATCGGCGGTGTCATCGGGCACGAAGTAGACAAATGATTTTCCAGGATCGACGTAATGCACGCTTGGCCAGCTCGGCCAACGTTCAGCGATTGTTAACGACTTTAAAAGCGGAAACCCGGGAGTACCCCATAGAAGCACTCCCGCATCCAGACCCCGCTATCAACAGGAGTTATAGAACATGACATCAATCAAAACTCTCAGCGCCGCCCTGCTCATGACCACAGCCCTTGTCGCACTTCCTGGCTGCGTGAAAGAGGAAGGCCCGGCGGAACAAGCAGGCAAAAGCCTCGACAATGCGGCGGAGTCAGTAGGAGAGAAGATCGAAGATGCAGGCGAAGCCATGCAAGACGCGGCACAAGGCGAAACCAAATAGTAAGCGCTGACACCCCAGGAGCAACTCCCATGCTAGAAACCATTGCAATCATCCTGATTATCCTCTGGGCCCTTGGCCTGGTTTCCTCGTACACAATGGGCGGATTCATCCACATCCTTTTGATTATTGCGCTAGTGGTGATTGTACTGCGCGTGATTCGAGGCCAACGCCTGTAATAGTATCGGTCGCAGGTAAGTGTTCCTGTCGTGGAGTGGCGTGAGCGCCTGGCCTGGTGACCCGGGTCCTGGAGCAACGGCTCGCGCTGGCGCAAAAAGAATCTAGCCCTGGGGCGTACCGCTGACATTCGCCGATTGGGGCGTAAATGCGCCGCGATATTCCCTGCGTCCACCACAATGGATACTTCAAATTCAACGGTGATTTGAATAGTCACCCGGAGAAACACCATGTACTCCAACGCCAATAAAATGCTACTCGGATCCAGCCTCATGTTGGCAATTGGAGGCGCCATGTTGCTCACATCAACTATTATGCTGTCCCTTTCCAGCAACAACACCACTTTCGGGGCGGATACCACGGCACAACAACTGACCGATGCGCGCCAGGAAACCCAGGTCTTGACCAATTACGCTTTAAGCCCCGACCTACGCGCCACCGACCAGAAAAGTGTCTGTTGGCAATGGTAAAGCCACGCTGACCGTAACCCTTCAAGACGGCTGCCGGCATCCAACCTAGCCTGCACCGCTCTACATCAGCCACCGCCTTTTCATTAACAGATATGACAGGAATGTGGCGAGCACCCCAGCCGCCAGTAGAACAAGCAATGCCAGCGGAAAATCAGATAGGTCAGCACCCTCCAGAAGGATCGATTTTATCGGCCGGTAAAATTGATAGGAGGGCAGCAACGGCGCAATCGTTTTCAAAGTTTCCGAAAAGTCGGCAAGCGCGGAGGGGAGGAGGTGCGGAAGATAGAAGAGAACACCCAGCGCTCTCGCCGCCGCCTGGGTCCGGCACAAAAACCCGACGAGAATGCCAAGAGCGCTGAAACAGAATGCACCTGCCAAAAGCGTTGCAAGATAGCTGAGGCCGCCTTTCAGATTAAACCCGATGTTCGTCAAGACATGCAGGAGCAGCGCGGCGAGAACAACCAGGATCATACCCAAACATAGCTTCGCGAGCAGCCACTCCACCTCTCGAATGGGTGTCTGCAGTAGCCCGAGCAGGAGCTGCTTTTCTTTTTCCTCGGCCACTTGCGCCGGCAGCACAATAAAGCCAACCATCAGCACCAGTACGAGTATCCAGGTCGGCAGCATCTGTCTTTGAATCCCGCTGTCCTCGAGTGGACGAATTTCCGCAATCCAGCTCCCACCCTTTCCCTCCATGGCCCGCTGTAGGCCCGTAACACTGTCCACGATAGCCAGGGTTTGCAGAGAGGTTTGCGCCAGAACGACCAGAGCGCAGTTTTCACCCGTATTCCCCGAGGGAACCAGAATCCCGTCGCCCTTGCGCTCTCTGAGCCAATTCTGCCCTTCTGCCTCGTTGGGCAACCAGGTTAGCGAGAACGCGCGCTCGTGTGATTGGAGGGCCTCAAGCATCGCTGGCGGATAGGCCGCGTTCTCGATCAGGCCGATGTTCGACTGTTGAATTGCCGGTTCACTGCTGTCGACCAGCTGGAATACCACAAAAACAAACACGGGGATAAACAGGATCAGGTAAAAGGTCTTGTTCTTATAGGCAAGCGCAAGGTCATTGAGGGTCAGAGTGAGAATACTTCTCATCATGTGTAGAGATTCTGGTGAATGACCGATTCGAAGTAATCCGCAGGGGGGCCATCGAAGACGAGGCAGCCTTGATGGAGAACCATGATCCGGGTGGCGAGTGATCTGATCTCCTCAGGACGATGCGAGGTAAAGAGTATCGTCTTGCCTGAGACATGAAATTTTTTCAGCAGACGATAGATCTCCTTTGTCATTTCAAAATCCAGTCCCGAGGTCGGCTCATCAAACAGCAGCAGCGACGGATCGGCCATCAGGGAGCGACCGATGCTGACGCGCTGCTTCAAGCCCTTTGACAGGTTTTGTACTTTAGTGTGGCGATAATCCAGGAGACTGAATTCCCTGAGCGTATCCTCGACCCGCGATAAGGGAACCTGAAACAGGCGAACAAAGAGTGTGAGGTTGTACTCGACTGTGAAGGCATCAAAAAGATTTGGCGTTTCGGGTGCGAAACCAATTTTCCTGACCAGTGTCCGGCGGTGGTCGAGATCAATCCCGTCGATGCGTACTTCGCCCCCATCGGGAATCAACCACCCGGCCAGCAGTTTCAGCAGCGTCGATTTACCGGCGCCGTTGTGCCCCACCACCGCAATCAGTTCACCCTTCCTGACGCTAAAACTGGTGGCGAGGAGTCCTCTCTTTTCTTTATAAACCCTGGAAAGCTGGTGGACTTCAAGCTGCGTTGCAGAATCCATCGCGGGCTTACGTATCGGACCGGACATTCCTGCCGCTCCCGCTACCCTATGACGCCAGGGACAGCAACCGTGGACCCGAAGCTTCTATACGCGGCCTGCCAGGAAGACAATAAGCAGGACCAGAACCACCAATACCAGAACACCAGCCATAACATTCTCTCTTCACTTCAAAAGATCAACTATGAATGAATGGGGTGAATCGGTCTGTGCGCTAACGAACACTTGGTTCGACCGCGAATCGTGGAAGCCAGGGTTGACCGCACTATTGGTAGACTTCTTCGGTACAAGTGCCAGTTCACAGACCGGGCTGCCGCGCCGCCCGTTCGAAGGCCTTGCCCAGCAGGGACAGGTTGCCGCCGCTGTAGTTCACCACCAGCTTCGAGCGGCAGATTTTCCAGTCGGAGCCCTGTTGTTCATACCAGTTGGTGTACTCCCCCACCACCGTCACCACGTCTTCGGGCGCAATGATCGGCACCTCGGGATTAGCGAAGATGACATGGTCCGCGCTGAGGTAGGCCGTGCAACTCACGGTGGTCTCGTTTATCAGCGGCCGGTGGTTGGTAATGACATGGCGGGTGATGTCAAAGCCATTGATCACACCCTGCAGGATTTTCATCCAGTCATCGCTGTTGCGGGCTACATCCGCTGAACCGGTAGGGTCGCTGATACTGCCGTAATCGATAAATACCTTGTCAGCGAAACAGGCGCGCACCATGGCCCAGTCCTTGCTGTCCAGGCCCTGCGCATAGCGGTTGTAGGAATCGATCATCGCATTGCGCAGGTGCAGGGTATCGGTGGCGTTTGGCATGGCAACCTTTAACTAAAACAGTCAGTACGTACTGTTTATATTAACGACTAAACAGTGGAACTGCAATCGGGACACAGAGGTTCGAGGCCGGGATCGCCTGATCCGGCTGTCCCGTCCCCCCGTATATAGACATTGTAAAGATATATCTAGACAGCACATAGATGGGCTGTCATGCTTATCCAGACAGTGTCTAGTTCGGAGGATTCCATGCACTATTCCCTTGTTTGCAGCTCACTCGCGGCTGTTGTCATGAGCCTCGGCCTGACCGCCTGCGGCAATTCGAATGCCGCGCCGGAGGGGGCGCCGAAGCGACCCACCCCGGTGCGCGTGGGTACCGCGGCCCCGGCCGAGTTTCTCAGCCAGATCAGGACGATCGGGCGGGTGGAGCCGGATCGCACCTATGTCCTCGCCTTCAAGACCCCCGGTGTCGTATCGACCCTGAACGTGCAGGAAGGCGACACGGTCCGCAAAGGCCAGGTGCTCGCTGAACTCGACCCCCGGGACGTCAACGCGCAGTTGCGCCAGGCGCAGGAGGCCGCCGACAAGGCCGACCGCGAACTGGTCCGCATCCGGCAGCTGCACGCCAAGGGCTTTGCGTCGGATGCCGAACTGCAGGACGCGCAGGCGCAGCTGAAGTCCACCCAGGCTGCGGCCCAGGCGGCCCGATCCGACAGCGCCTATGCCACTATCGTCGCGCCCTCTGACGGCATCGTGCTCAGGCGCAGTGTCGAAGCCAACAGCGTCGTCGCCGCCGGCGCGCCGGTCGTGACGCTTTCCGACCTGAGCGAATCCTTCGTGCTGTCAGCCGGGCTCGCCGACCGCGACGCGCTGCGGGTGGCCCTGGGCGACACCGCCGCAGTCACCTTCGACGCCTTCCCCGACCAGGTCTTTGCCGCAGCGGTGTCAGAGATTGGCGCCGACGCGGATGAGCGCACCGGCACCTTCCAGGTCAAGCTCAGGATCAGCGCAACCACGGCGCCCCTGAAAAGCGGACTGGTCGGCCGCGCGTCGATCACACCCGCGGTCGACTCCAATGTCGCTGTCGCAATCCCGGTGGACGCGATTCTCGAAGGCCATGGCGACCAGGCGATTGTCTTCCTGGTCGACCCGGCCACGGGCGCCGTGCAGCGCACCCGCATTTCTACCGGCCGCCTGTCCGGCGACCTGGTTGCCGTCACCTCCGGCGTGAAGGCCGGCGACCAGGTGGTGGTCGATGGCGCGGGCTATCTTGCAGATGGCGAGAAAGTCCTCGTCTCCACCGCTCTCGTGGAGTGACACGATGAATATCGCCGGCTTCGCCGTTCGCAACTGGCAATTCACGCTGGTACTCACGCTGCTGTTTGCCGCGCTGGGATACAACGCGTTCCAGTCAGTGCCGCGCACCGAGGACCCGAGTTTCGATGCGCCCTTCTTCAGCGTTATCACCATCGCTCCCGGCATGGAGGCAACCGAGATCGAAAAACTGGTCACCGACAAGATAGAAGACGCGTTCAACGAACTGGATGACGTCAACGAGATCGAGTCCACCACCAATGCCGGCGTTTCCGTTGTCCAGGTCGAATTCGACTGGGACCTGCCCGACATGGACCGCAAGTACGACGAGATCATTCGGGAGATGAACCGCCTGCGGCCTGAGCTTCCGGCGGCGGTGAACAGCGTGACGATACGCAAGGGGCAGCCGGGACTGACCAACATCGTGCAATTTGCCCTCGTGGGCGATGTCTCCTACCGGGAATTGACCGATCGCGGGCGCGATTTGAAAGACCTGCTCGAAGGCGTCACGGGCGTACGCCAGGTGGAAGTGTGGGGCGCGCCGGATCCCGAGGTGCGCGTAGCACTGAACCTCGCGCGCATGAGCCAGCTCGATGTCTCCATCGACGACGTCATGCGCGCCATACAGGGCGAGAACGCCGAAATCCCTGGCGGCGCCCTGCAGGCCGGCGGTGTGCGCTTCAACCTCAAGACCAGCGGTTCGTATAACAGTCTCGATGAAGTCGCAGACACCGTCGTCGCGGCCGCCGGGGCCAGTGTGGTGCATGTGCGCGATGTCGCCGATGTCGCCTGGGCGGAGGAGGAACATGTCCATACCACGCGCTTCAACGGCGCCAGGGCTGTGTTCGTAACTGCCAACCAACGTGACGGTCAGAGCGTATTTGCAGTGCGCGATGGCATCATGAAACAGGTGCAGGCATTCAGCGCAACCCTGCCGGGCGAGCTGCAATTGATCACCGGCTTTGACCAGACTGAGGCGGTCGCCAAGCGCCTGAACCAGCTCGGAGTGGATTTTCTTATTGCGGTCGGCCTGGTGCTGTTGACACTGTTGCCGCTCGGCCTGCGCGCGGCGCTGGTCGTGATGTTCTCGATACCTTTGTCGTTAGCGCTCGGTATCTGGCTGCTGGGCAACGCCGGTTTCACCCTGAACCAGTTGTCGATCGCGGGCTTCGTGCTCTCTCTCGGGCTGCTGGTCGATGACTCTATCGTGGTGGTGGAGAACATCGTGCGGCATCTGCGTATGGGCAAGAAGCCGGTGGACGCGGCGATCGAGGGCACGAGACAGATCTCACTCGCGGTGGTCGGCTGCACGGCGACACTATTGCTGGCTTTTCTGCCACTGCTGTTCCTCCCCGAGGGCGCGGGCGCCTTTACCCGCTCGCTGCCCGCCGCGGTACTTTTCACCGTAATCGCCTCCCTGTTCGTGTCGTTGACTATTATTCCTTTCATCGCCAGCCGCGGACTGAAGGAGGAACCGCACGCCGACGGGAACTGGCTGCTGCGCACCCTGATGACGGGCATCCAGGCGCTCTATCGTCCCCTGCTGCATCGGGCACTGGCCCGACCGCTGGCCACCTGCCTGGTCGCGCTCGGCCTGTTTGTCTTATCGCTGACACTGATCCCCGGCATCGGCTTCAGCCTGTTTCCACTCGCCGACTCGCGCATCGTGATGATTCAGGTGGAGTTGCCCGAGGGCGCGTCGACCGCCAAAACCGACAAAGTGCTGGAGGCAGTCGAGGAGGAATTGCGGAAGTACCCTGAAGTCGAGAACGTCATGTCAAACCTCGGGCGCGGCAATCCGCGCGTCTATTACAACGTCACCCAGCGCGAACTGGCCACCAACATCGCGGATGCTTTCGTGCTGTTGAAGACCTATGAGCCGAACCGCACCCCCCGGATGCTGGACGAGTGGCGCGCCACCTTCGACAGCTATCCCGGCAGCAAGATCCTGGTGAAGTCGATGGAGAATGGCCCGCCGCTGGATGCGCCGATCGCTATTCGCGTGCGTGGCCCGGAGGTAGATGGCGTGCGGCGGATAGCGGCGCAGTTGGAGGACCTGATGCGCCAGGTACCGGGTACGCGGGATATAAACAACCCGTCTCGGGCCACCCGCACGGACCTGAAAGTGCATGTGGACAGTGCCAAGGCCGCGCTGCTCGGCATTGCGCCCGGCACAGTCGATCGCGCCGTGCGCCTGGCGGTCGCCGGTGAATCCGTTGGCGACTTCCTGGACAGTGACGGCGAGTCATATCCCATCACTTTGCGGCTGCCGCTGGCTTCCCACCATGCGCCGGACATCCTGGACGACATCTATATTCCGACCGCCACAGGTGCCGCGGTGCCGCTGGCGCAGGTCGGGGAGTTGCGTTTTGACTCCAGCCCGGCACGCATCGACCGCTTCGGCCGGCTGCGCTCGGCCACCGTGACGGCCTACGCGCAATCGGGATTCCTGACCTCCAAGCTCACGGCCGAAATCATGCGCCGGGCCCGGGCGCTCGACCTGCCGCCAGGTTATGAGGTTGAGGCCGGTGGCCAATCCGAGGCGAGCGCCCGATCGTTTTCCGGCATGGGCACCGCCGCGCTGGTGGCGCTATTCGGGATCTTCGCAGTGCTGATCCTGGAATTTCGCTCCTTCAAGGCCTCGCTGATCGTCGCCAGCGTGATCCCTCTGGGCATCTTTGGCGGCATCCTGGGGCTGTGGGTATCGGGCTACACGCTGTCCTTCACGGCCATGATCGGGATGATCGCGCTGGTGGGCATCGAGATCAAAAATTCAAT
>CAYTDW010000040.1:0-11032 GCA_964436585.1 uncultured Halioglobus sp.
GTTCTCAGCCTGGCGCTGTTGCTGCAGCCCGGGTATTTCCAGCTGGTTTTGATCGGCCTGGGCCTGATGATCGGTGCGGGCTTTTCCGGCGCGGCGGGCGCGGTGCTGGCGGATCTGACCCATGCCTCCATTCACGCCACGGTGTTCGCCACCCTCACCCTGGCCAACAACCTGATTGGCCTCGCCCCCGGCCCTTTACTGACCGGCTGGGTGGCGGACCATACCAGCCTGCATACCGCGTTGCAGCTGGTGCCGCTCATCGGGGGGCTGGCGGCCGCGGCCTACACCATCGGTGCCAGGTCCTATGTGAGGGATAGGGGTCGATTGCATGGCCCGGCGCTGAGCTGACCGCCGCGCCGGGCACGCAGGCTCAACCGCCACCTTGCAGGACATGAAGGTGGGGCCACCGAATTGGGTGGTAGCGATCATCGAGCAGACGGTACTGCCGCCGCTGACCTGTGTGCCAGCTATTATCCCGATCTGCCGGTCGTCGACAAGGTTGGAGCGATGACTGCGCCGCGTCGGGTCGTTCTAATACGCGCCTTCCTCGAGGATGACTTTCTCGATGTCGAGCGTATAAACCCAGGGCGCGGAATTCTTCCAGCCATTCTTCATGCGTTTACCGAAAAAGACGCTTTGCGGATCATCCACCGTGTCGCCTTCCATGCCATCGACGATGTTATACACCTTCGTGAACCCGGCCGCGGCCAGCAGATCGACCGCCTTCGCGCCTCGACCGCCGGAACGACACATGACCAGCAGAGTGTCGGTGGGTTGGGCGATTTGGCGCACAAGCTGGACAAATGCAGGGTTTTTCTTCGGTTGGGCTTTGAGCTTTCCGTCCTTCATTTCATAGCTTGCGAAGGCCAGCGGCACGTTCCAGGCCATTTCAGCATGACCGACGAAGACGTACTCTTCCGGAGTTCGCACATCAATCACCTTCGTAGTGTCCCGCGCCGCTCGCCACATTTCATACGCCTGTGCCGCGGTCACGTAGAGACCAAGCGTCGTCTGCTTGGCCTTGTGAAGCTTGCTGCCGTCCACCGCAGCCGTCTGCTCCGGCTCAACGGCCACCGACCATGGCGCGGTCGCAAACAGGGCCAATATTACAAGCAGAAATACTGCGAATGGGGCACGGCCATTGATTTGAATTAGCTTCATGATGTGCTTTCTCTCACTGGCAGGGAACTTACTCGATTTAAGGGGGAACCGACGGGATCAGCACACTCGGCTGTTCCCGCCAGATCTGCTGCGCTTGTGGATACTACGGGACGTAATTGGCCAGGTCGTCGAAGCCGGTGCCCTCGTAGGTGTTGCCGAGTTCATCGCGAATGATCGAGGCCCAGAGGCCGGTACGACGCGTGTCCAGCGAAAGATCCCTGGTCAGTACCTTGGTTTCGAAGGTCCAGCCTTGCGGCAGGTTCTTCAACTTGCCGCCGACGCCGTCGAGGTTGTCGATGGTGAGTGTCGGATCGATCTCCTTTGTATATTCTTGCATCACCCAGACGGTTCCGCCTGGCTCGCGCAACAAGTGCACCTTGCTGCCCGCCTTGTAGATCCAGTCGGTATTGCGCAGGATTTTACCTATCGCGTAAGGCGCGGCGAAGTGGGCCTTGATTTCGTCGCCGGACATGTCGCCGACCCAGCACAATTTGACGCCCTGGAAATCGACGACCTCGCCAACCTCCACGCCCATCTCGTCAAAGGTCCAGTGCCGCCCGGCATTGGGGACGATCCCCTTCACGTTGCTGCCGAACGTCGGCGCCAATGCCTTCATGTCGATCCTCTCGATACTGCCGGGGGCGAGATCCGCACACGACGTCGCCGTGTACACGTGCGCTCGTTCGTTCCGGCCTGTACCGACGATAACGGCAGCTCCACCGAACGGCATGCCGCGGGTATTCTTGACGTGACGGCGTTCTCCCGTGGTGTTTATGTTGAGCTTTACCGTTCTCGTCATGCCCGCGAACAGTTCGTCCTCCGACGCAGCGTCCTGAGCTGCCAGCAAAGGGGCCGCCCCGAATAGTATAACCAGGAGTGCCCACAAGTTCAGCCGGGCGCTTGTACGTGTCGAACTCTTCATTTGCTTTTCCTCCAGATCATCAGCTTAGTTACAAAAAGGTGTAGAGCAACTCGCCAATCTCCCTTTGGTTACAAAAGGGTCATTGCATGTGCAAAATAAACTGGCGAGATTGTAGTGCCGAGCGATCGGGATGGCAGCCATTTTTAACCCCCGTTTGATCCAAATCAATCGACACCGTTTGTCGTGGGAAAGCCACAGGCAAAGCGTTACTGCGTAGGCCGGCTACCCGCGAGCCGTGGCCGCTTTCCTGCGGGGAGGCCCGGAACGGCGCGCTTTTGGTTTCGCCCCCTTGACCGCTGCCCTCTGGTACTCGGCTTCCATTTTTCGGGTGTAGTCGACCAGCCGGCCCATGACATCGACCACCGGAGTGTCGGATGCGCGCGAAAAATAGGTCAGCAAGGGCGGCACCGCCGCGACGAATGCCGCCGACATCACCACCTCATCGAGCGGTTTTGCCCCGGCAGCGGGCTTTCCACCCAGGCGGGAGACAAGGGCATCAAAGGTGTTGGAGCTGCGGTTGGTAAAATCCATCACCCTGGTAACCAGCGTGATTTCCTCGATCTCTTCACTGGAAAAGTGGGCGTGCATAGCCCGGTTCGTGGCGGTGCTGACCTCGCCGAAACGCCTGGCGACCAGTTCCTGCACGAATGCAAGCGCCACCTGAGTGCGCGCATCGAAACGTGAGGTATTCCCCTGCTCGACATACGCCAGTTGTTGTTCTGAAACACCTTCGATCAAAGCCCATTCGTGGTGCGCCCAGGCGCAGTACTTGGAATCATTCATGCGCGCGATCGCAACCATCAAAGTCTCCCGGAAACCAGGGTCTAGTTCGCGTTTTACCCACACTTTGCTGAAGGTGGAGCGATCCGCGGCGATGGCCGCAACATCCTGGAGGAAACCCGCCGGGGTGATGGTAGGCTTGGTGAATCCCTGCGTGGCTGACTTTCTCACTTTGGCGCGCGCATTGCCCTGCTTTTTGGCTGCACGGCCAGGGGCGGAAGGCTTCTGCTTGGTCTTTGGCTTCATCGATGTTTCCTCTTTGAAATTTTTTGGGCCCGGGTCGGGCAACTGCTACACGGGGTTATTGTAGGACGGATCACGCCCCCTGACCCCCCGCCCGGGGAGTGGGGTGTCCCGTAGCGCTGCTGCAGCCACAAGTTCCGCCGCCGTCAGGCTTCCGCCTGCCTGGTGTAGTCAAGCAGGCTGGTGGCCAGTTCGCGAATCGACCGTTTTGATGAGCGCGCGAGGAACAGGACAACCGGTGGCACTATGCAAAAAAATGCCGCTGACAGCATGATCTCGTCGAACAGGCGACTGCCCTTGACCGGCGTTCCGCGCAGGCGCCAGCGCATGGCATCAAAGGTATTCGCACCGAGGTTGGCGGCGTCCATGACTTTGGCGACCAGGACGATTTCCGCGATCTCCCGCTCGCTGTACTGCTGGCGCATCATTTTTTCCAGGTCGGCGGATACAGGCGCGAAACGCGCAGAGACCAGTTCACGCACATAGGAGATCGCCAGCCATTTCCTGCGATCGAAACTGGCCGGATCCATTTGCTCAATCTGGGCCAGTTCCGCTTCCGGCACCCCGTCGATACTGGCCCATTCATGATGGGCCCAGCTGCAATATTTGCACCCGTTCAGTTGGGCGACGGCGAGCATCAACTCCTCGCGAAAACCGGGATCGAGGTCGTGCTTGACCCAGATCTTGTACATTGTCGGGGTGTTTGCCGCAATGGAGGCCAACGCCCCGGCAAATTCCCTCGCGGTGATGGTGCGTTTGCGAAAGGCGGCGAAACCAGCAGTGGGCCCATTCTTTGCTGTTCGCTTCCCCGGACTCTTGCCCACTTTGGGTTTTCCTTGTAACCGACTCATTGAAGCTCCTGCTGTCAGGCTGGCGTTCGGCGAAACCAGGCGGTCAGGCAGGCGGCTGTCATAAATGTCATAACCCCGAGCACGACGACCACCGCCATCACCTTGGGCTCATGCGGGAACGCCTGGCTGGCGACCATCATCGAGATGCTGGCGGCGCGGGCGAAGGTCATGATAGCCATTGCCCGGCGGTCAGCGCGCTCGGGCCCGCCCATGCCATAGCCGATGGCACCGGTGATAGCGAAAAGGAGTAAGGCCGCAGCGAGCGTGCCTGGCTCTATCGCCAGTACCGTGCCGAAATTGGCATATAACAGCTGTGCCAGCACGAGCAGCAGCAGGATCATCGAGACGCGGTGCAGCGACGGGCTGAGCCGATCGGCCAGGGCCTGGCGGCGTGCCCGCAGCAACAGGCCTGTCCCCAGGGGGAGGGCGACGGCCATGAACAGCTTCAGCAGTACCGCGCCGCGCTCGATCTGCGCATCTGGCGCCATGAGTGAAATGGCCATCGGCATGCCGACCACGGTGATCGTGAGCATCACCGTCATCAGGCCCAGGGCGAAGGCGCTGTTCCCCCCTGACATCTGGACGAACTTCGGCCCGCCTTCAGACCCGGCCGCGAGGACAACCAGGATGAAGGCGACCTGCGTCGCCTCGTCCATCGGAATCAGGTTGATGAGGGTGAAGGCGACCAGCGCAGGCGCGACCAGCCCTGCCAGCAGACCGCGGATCATCAGGCGACGGTTGCGCAACGGCGCGACGATCTGCCCCACGGTAAGGTCCAGGCCCAGGCTGAACATCGCCGTGACCAGGAAGGCGAGGATGGCCAGGGGCGACAACTGGGTCAGGAGCTCATTCACCGGTTACCTGCCTCGTGGAATCAGGGGATGTAGTTGGCGCTGGTGTCACCACCATAGCCGCAGGCCTGGTAGGTGCAGCCGAGCTCATCGCGCAGGATCGACGCCCAGCCGTCGCTGCGCATGGTGTCAAGGACCAGTTCCTCGGTCAGGATAATGGTCTCGAATTTCCAGCCCTTGGGCAGGTTTTTCAGCTTCTTGCCGACCGTGTGCAGATTGTTGATGTTCAGGCTCGGGTCAACCATTTTGGTGTATTCCTGCATCACCCATACCGGACCCTTGGGTTCGCGCAGCACGTGGATGGGCTTGCCGACATAGAACGTCCAGGCCGTGAAGCGCTGGATCAGCGACGGCAGGTAGGCGTTGTGGAACTGCTCGAGCAGGTTGGCGGCAACCATTTCACCGACCCAGGTCATCTTCACGCCGTGGAAATCGACAATATAACCGCCGAGGAATTCCGCCTCATCGATGGTCCAGATGCGGCCGCGGTTGACCGCGCACATCTCGACACCCAGTTCCCGCGCGAGCTTTTCCGGGTTGATCATGTCCGGCGTTTTGGCGGTCGCAACGGAAATACCGGTGGTCGCGTGCATGTGCGAGCGCGCGTTGCGGCCAGTGCCGACAATCACGGCACAACCGGCGAAAGCCTGGTCGCGGGTATTCTTGACGTGAATCCGGTTGCAGGGGTTCGGGCCAGGCCTGAGTGTCATGGTTCTTGGCGCCGCTGACGTCTTGCGCTTGCGTGCAGGCGCGACAGCCTTTGCAGCCTTGGTCGCGGTTTTAGCGGCTTTGGCGGTGGTTTTCCTTACGACTTTCTTTGCATTTGCCATTGGTTGCTCCTTTCCGATTGCGTCGATCAATGTGTTCAACACGGTTCCGATAATGGGGGTGGTGATATCTGTGAGCCTGCTCATATTCGTGACCTTTTTCGGGTGACGGCCAAACTGTTGGAGGCGAACTGCAATGGCCTTATCGGTCCTATTCTGGGCTGTTTTCCCATTCTGGCCACCACTCGCGGGGAGTGGGTGCCGGGTAATTCGGCCCGGGGGGGGTGATACCAGGGTCAGTCGATGATGATGCCCAGGATGCGGGCGCGATCGACCAGGTGTTTGCGGCTACCCGCGTTCAACTTCACAAACAGATTCTTCAGGTGCCACTTGACGGTCTGCACGCTCACATCGAGGGCGTTGGCGATTTCCTTGTTGGATAAATTGTTGGCCAGGAGGCTCAGGATGTCGCGTTCCTTGGGGGTCAGTAACATGCTCGGTGCGACCTGTTTCGGCTCGGCGTGTACCTGCGCAGGCCGGGCGGGCGCCGCTGCCTGCTTCGGGCTGGCGGCCACGCGTTCGAGCAGGCCATCCCCGCTGCGCAGGCTGCGGTCCCACTGCGCCAATTCCGGGTGGGTATCAGTCAGCAGGCGCTTCAGTCCCAGGGTTTCGAGGAGATACAGGCACTCGCGGAACATGCTATCGGCATCAAGGCCGAGTTTCTTTGCCGCCAGCGAGTCGAGCAGGTGGATCTGCAGCAGGTCCTTGTTGCGCCGCAGTTGCTCGGCGAAAGGCCTGGCGCGCGCCAGGGCATCGCGCAGCTGCTGCCATTCACTGCGTACCGCGCAGTGATAGCTTGCAGCGAGCCCGAGCTGAATCCCGATGAGGCCCTGCAATATGCCCCAGCCCTGCCCCTCGCCTTCCTCGCTGACCTGCCGCAGGCGTGCGACCAGGGATTCACAGGATTGTTCGCGCCCCTGGAGCGCGGAGAGGCGCATCTGCTCGGCCAGGGCGGTGATGCACAAGCGGGGGATGTGCCGCGACTTGCCAATGGCGAACAGGCGTTCCAGTAGATCATAGGCTGTGGACATCGAGCCCTTCCGCAGGGCCTCGCGGGCGAGGACGATATAGGCCATGCAAATAGCGTCAGGCAGCGCATATTGATCGAGGACGTCTCTTCGATCGGCAAGCAGGTTTTCGATCTCGTCAGTCCTGTCGCATTCCCAGAGCACCGCCGCCAGGCTCGCGGCGAGCATGCAGGCAATCGGGCTACGCCGCCCGGCGACGGGTTCCACTTCCGCGAGCGCCGGGCGCAGCGACTCTTCGGCATGCCTGACCTGCCCCTGCCACAGAAAACTGGTACCGAGCAGCCAGTCGCGCCCACCCGCGGTATAACCACTGTCCTTGCTGTAGTGGTCAGTTATTTGCGATAACACATAGCGCGCCTGCTCCGGCCCGCCCTGGTGCAGGGCCAGGAGAGCGTCAAGGTTGGCTGTCACCTGCTTCTGTATCGAATTGAAACCTGATACCTGGGCTCGCCACGGCGTGAACAAGGTGAGGGCCTCATCCAGCCTGTCCATGTACAGGGCCGCGGTTGTGACGATCTGGATGCTCTCGAAGCGATCACTGGTATCGGCGGTGAGATCATCCAGAATCGGCGCCACAATCCTGGCGGCGTCCGCGTTGCGGTCATTCTTTGCCAGCGCCCAGCCCAGCGCGATGCGCAGGCGTGGACGCTGGCCCAGCTCGTCGATGGGCAGGCGGTCCAGCCATTGGGCGATACGTGACACCTGGCCGGTCAGGTAGATCTCGTAGAGCGAGCGCTCCGCGAGGTCGAGGGCGAGCTGGTCCTGGCCCGAGCTCAGTGCCCGGCGGGCCGCCTCCTCGTGAAAGCCATGGCTTGCCAGCCAGCCCGCTGCCGCACCGTAATAGCGGCGCCTGTCGTCCTCCGGCAGGGCCTCGAACAGCTCGCCGAGGAACTCCCTGGCCAGTGCATGTACGCGCAGCCAGGAGCCATCCACCGCGTCGGTCAGGATTGGCGTCAGCTCGCACAGACGCTCGAGTATCGCCGGGCTGTCCTCGCGCCCGGTAATGGCCCGACACAGATCGGGGTGGAGCGCATCGAGAAAAGACACCGCCACCAGGAACTTGGCATCGGACGGATCGAGGCGCTGCAACAGGGATTCGACGAAGAAGCGGTGACTGTCCCCGGAGTGTACCAGCATGGTGGAGACTGCTTCGCGGACGCTCGCCTGCTGGTCTATGCTGGCGATCGCCAGTTGCAGGCCAAGTGCCCAGCCTTCGGTCAACTGGTGCAGGCGGGCACAGGTGTCGGCATCGATCCGGTCGGCGAAGCGAGCCAGCAGCAGCGCCCGGGTTTCCGCCAGTTGCAGCCGCAGCGCCTCGGTGTCCACCGAGGCGAACTGGCCTTTGGCGATCAGGTCATAGACCGGGAAGGGCAACGGTTTGCGTGAGGCCAGTACTGTCCTGAGGTTGGCCGGTACATGATGCAGCAGGTAGGCCAGCAGTTCGCCCGGTTCCTGCGCGAGCAGGTGCACGTCATCCAGGATCAGCAGTACTTCGCCGGCAAATTCGGCCACCCACAGCAGCCATTGAGACAGTCTTTCGATGGGGTCATAGGCCTTATCCGGGTCAGGGGCGTGATGCGGCCCCGTGGTGCTGGTAGCCACCTGCATGGCCTGCATCAGGCCTTCCACCAGGCGTTGGCTGTCGTCCCACTGGTCAATGTTGAGCCAGGCAACCGTGGTGCCGAGTGCGATCGCCTCGCGCCGCCATTGGGTCAGCAGTGCCGTCTTGCCAAAGCCGGGGGAAGCGCAAACCGAAATGACGGACTTCTCGGCAAGCTGTTCTGAGGCCAGGCTGAGTCGCGGTCGGGCCAGCAGGGTCTTTCGACCCCTGGGAGGAGTGGCCTTGAGGACCAGGCGTGCGTTGAGCGGTTCGCGATCTTTCGACAAGGTGACTCTCGCTCTTTCTTATCATGCGGGCCTTGAATGTCATTGGCTCGGTGAGGCGAGATGGGGGCCGGGCAGCCACTGTCACGCCGCCACGCAGGCGCTGCGCCCATATTAGCGCGGCGGCCTGCGGGAGGCGACACCCAATTGCAGCGGTGAAGTGTGGCGAGGCCTAGCGGGAGTTGTCGTCGTTGCCGTCGCCGGCACTCGCCACCGGTAGCTGGGCCTTCCACCAGGCGAGCATGCCACCGTGCAGCTGGCAGGCATTGGGGAAGCCCAGCTCACGCAGCGTGCGCACTGCGGGGATGCTGCGATGGGCGGTCAGGCAGATGGTGATGATCGGGCGGTTCCTGTCGAGATTCAGGCTCTGCAGTCTCGAGCTGAACTCGGTGATGGGCACGCTGATGGCACCCGGGATGTGGCTCGTGCGCCACTCCAGCGCAGTGCGCACATCGAGGATCTGCGGTTCGGCTCCCTCCAGCCGCAGGCTGTTGAGCTTTTCTGCGGGGATTTCCGCAACACTGCCGAAGGGGATCCACCAGAACCGGGCTCTGGTGATGCCTGCCTGGAGCCGATCGGGATGCCAGATGTAGCAGAGCACCGCCACCAGGAAGGCAAACGGGATGTCGAACCACATGTGCGCGTGTTCGTTGGGGTAGTAGAAGGCCATCGGGATCATGATGCCGCCGTGCAGCACATTGGCTGCGATGCCGTAGTCGAAGAGTGCGACATTGCGCTGCGGTTTGCGCGCGCCAATGATCATCAGGAAGCCATAGGACACATACATGGCGGCGACCATGTAGAAGTAGGGGTGCAGTCCGTCATACGGCGACGGCGGATGGGCGGGCCCGATGGTGGGAAAGCCGTGGTCGGGATGGACCTCGCCCCAGAGCACGCCCGGGGGATAAAGCAGGGCGAAAAGAGGCAGGCCGGCGAAGCACAGCCAGCCTACCAGGCGCATGACGCGCGTTGCGTTCTTCAGATGGTTTTCCGGGTTCAGCATGGCGTATCTCGGTATGGCGTGGCGTGAGTCAGGTCGCTTGCGCGTACTGGACAAGCATAGGCTGCAGCTGTGGCCTTGACACCACTCCTCAGGGGTAGCCTGGCGGGCATCGTGCCCCCACCACGGACTACTCCCCGAGGGTGGGGCCGGGTGATGACCATCCTGCTAGTCTGGGCCAATAAGTACTTACCCAGTCACGGAGAAGTTTTATGCAGATCAACCAACCCATCGTCAGCACCCAATGGCTGGCCGACAATCTCGACGACCCGTCCCTGCGGCTGTTCGATGCCTCGGTTTATCTTGAGGCGAGGGCGGACGGCCCTGGCTACATCACCGAGAGCGGCCGCGCCAGATGGGCAAACTCGCATATTCCCGGTGCCAATTTCCTGGATATGTTGGCGGACTTTTCCGACAACTCACAGCCAGTACAGATGATGATGCACAGCGCCGAGCGGTTTGCCGAACTGTGTGGTGGGCACGGCATCGGCAACGACCACGCTGTCGTTATCTACTCCGGCCAGACCATGATGTGGTCGGCCCGCATGTGGTGGATGCTGCGCTCGGTGGGCTTCAGCAACGCCGCCGTGTTGGATGGCGGCCTGGAAAAGTGGGTGAGGGAGGGACATCCCATGTCGAGCCAGGCTAAGGCCTATGCCCCCACGATGTTCAATGCAAGACATAACCCGGCCATGTGGGCGGACAAGAAGGACGTACTTCGGGCTATCCACAACCCGGCAGTCTGCACCATCAACGCCTTGCAGCCCGATATCTACGACGGCCAGATCAATCGCTACGGTCGCGAGGGTCACATTCCCGGCAGCCATAATGTCTATTACAACAGCCTGCTCGACCCCCAGTCCGGCGCCTACCTGCTCCTGGCGGAGCTCAGGCAGAAATTCCATACCGCGGGCCCCTTCGATCGCCGCACTGTCCTGTATTGCGGCGGCGGCGTTTCCGCCTGTCTGGATGCCATCGCCCTGACCATGCTGGGCCACGAGGACCTGGCCGTGTATGACGGCTCGATGTTCGAGTGGTGCATGGATCCGGCGCTGCCGCTGGTCCTGGGTTCCGAGCCGGGTTGAAGCGACCCGCCCGCAAACATAATTTGATAAGACAGCGAGGAGCGCAACGTGACTGACATCATCCTGCACAGCTTTCCCGAGTCACTGTTCGCGGAAAAAATCCGCCTCATACTCGGATACAAGAAACTGGCGTGGAAAGCGGTGGAGACCACCATCATTCCCCCCCGGCCCGACCTCGAACCCCTGACCGGCGGCTACCGCCGCACCCCGGTGCTGCAGATCGGCGCAGACATATACTGCGACACCGTATCAATGATCCAGGCCCTCGAGCGCATTGCACCGGAACCCAGCGTGTATATCCCCGGCAAGGAAGGGATCATCGATACCCTCGCGCAGTGGGGTGATACCGCCCTGTTCTGGGCCTGTATCGGCTACCTCTACCAGACCGATGGCGTGCTGG
>CAYTDW010000041.1:0-10826 GCA_964436585.1 uncultured Halioglobus sp.
TTACCACGCATGGACCTATGACCTCGACGGGCTGTTGGTAAAAGCCCCCTTTATGGACAGGGCATGTGGCTTCGATATCACTGGCGTGCAACTGTACCCGGTCGCGGTGGAATGCTGGGGGGGCTTTGTTTTTCTCAATCTTACACCTGCCTCGGCCCCGCCCTTTGACGACGCCATAGCCATGGCCAGGCGGCGCTTCAGCAATTACCCGCTGCGGGACCTGCGCATTGCCCGCACCATTTCCTACGAAGTCAATGCCAACTGGAAGGTGCTCTGCGAAAACTACAATGAATGCTATCACTGCGGCCCCGTACACCCGGAACTTTGCCGCATCGTGCCTGCCTTCCGCGAGTCCGGAGGAGCTGGCCTGGACTGGGAACGCGGCGTACCCCATCGCGAAGGGGCCACCACTTTTACGTTCAGCGGTGAATCCAGCCGCCGCAGTTTTCCGGGCTTGAGCGCAGACGAACAGGTGCTGCACAAGGGCGAGCTGATCTATCCCAACCTGTTTCTGAGCCTGGCACGGGAGCATGTGACCTATTACATACTCAAGGCTGTCGGACCGGGCAGAACCATTATCGACTGCCATTTTCTGTTCGAGCCCCATGAAATGGACAAGCCGGATTTTGACCCCTCGGATGCAGTGGACTTCTGGCACCTGGTCAACCGGCAGGACTGGGCCATTTGCGAGCGAGTGCAACAGGGCATGTCCGCTCGGGTCCACGAGCGCGGGGTGTATGCCCCGATGGAAGATTACAACCTGGATATCCGCAAATACGTGCTGGACCACCTCGGTCCGCATCTGGACAACAAATGAGTCGCGTATGGCCACCCGGAGAGATTCAGTCATGAAACTGGATTCCGGGCCGAGACACACTTATTGCGCACGCTGGCTGCTGGCAGTGGCCACTCTCGTTTGTGCCCTGACCGTTACCGCCGCCGAGCCGGCATCCACCCCGGACTACGAGTACGAGCTGGAAGAAGTGTGGATCCCCATGCCCGATGGTGTGCGCCTGGCCGCGGACCTGTATATACCGCGCGGTGGCAAGCCTGGGGAAAAGTATCCGGTCATTCTCGAGTATGACCCCTACAGGAAAGACGAATCGCGCGGCGATCGTTTCCCCATTTACGCCTATTTCGCTGAGCGCGGCTACATCGTGGCACGAGTGGATATACGGGGCACGGGCAGCAGTGAGGGTCGGCTGGTCCCCCATGAATACTCGGATCGGGAACTGGACGATGGCGAGAAGGTTATCGAATGGTTGTCAGCTCACCCGCGCTCAAATGGCAAGGTAGGTATGTTCGGGATTTCATGGAGTGGTTTCAATGCCATCCAGCTGGCGATGCGACAGCCGCCCGCCCTGAAGACAATCATCCCGGTTGATGCTACCGAGGATCTGTACCAGGACGATGTGCACTACATGGACGGCATCATGCACATGGACAGCTGGGAGATGTCGCAGGACCTGTATAACGCGCTGCCAGCCCCGCCGGGCTATATTCTTGACCAGGACTATTTCGACAATCGCTTTGATACCGATCCCTGGATGCTGACCTACAAGGACCAGCAGCGCGATGGGCCTTTCTGGGATCGTGCATCGGCCCGGGACAAGTACGCATCCATTCAAATTCCCTCCTTTCATATTGGCGGTTGGTATGACGGCTATCGGGACAGCTTGCCGCGGATGCTGGAGAATCTCGAGGCGCCGGCGAAAGCGATGATCGGTCCGTGGATCCACACCTGGCCGCACGAGCCCTACCCGAAGCCGGGCATGGAGTGGCGTCACGAAGCCGTGCGTTGGTTTGACCAATGGCTCAAGGGCAAGGACACCGGGATCATGGATGAGCCTGCTTTTGCCGTGTATGTACGCGAATGGCATCCACCCGGGCCTTATCTCGAGCATGCTCCCGGGCGCTGGCGCTACGAGGAGGGGTGGCCCATCCAGCGGATAAAGGGCCGCACCTACTTTCCACAGCGCAACCATGGCTTGTCGAGCGAGCCACCGCAAAGGGTAGAGCATCGGTTGCGCTACCAGCCATCCAGCGGGGTGGAAGCCGGCGGCCCGGTCATGTGGTGGGGAGATATCGCCCATGATCAGCGTCCGACGGACGCATTCAGCCTGGTGTATGACTCTGAGGTTCTGGCAGAAAAAGTGGAAATCCTGGGTTTCCCTCGCGCTTTACTCAAAGTCTCGGTGGATGCGCCACACGCTAACTGGTTCGTTCGCCTTTCAGATGTTGCTCCTGACGGTACCGTCACGCAGGTTACCGGCGCCGGATTTAACGGGACCCACAGGCAGTCTGCGCGCTCACCGCAGGCCATCGATCCCGGGCAGGTATTCTCGCTGGATGTCGAAATGCACTTCACCTCCTGGGTATTTTCACCGGGCCACCGTATCCGCTTCGCCGTGAGTAATGCCCAGTGGCCGATGCTGTGGCCGACACCAACGCTGATGACCAGCAGCTTGTATCTCGGCGGAGAAGACGGCACCCGATTCCTGTTACCTGTTGTGCCCGCGGGTGAAGAGCGAACTCCGCAATTTCTGCCAGTGGCCCGGAGCGCGCAGCTCAAGGGTTACGAGTCGCTTGAAACAGCTACCAGCTCGGGCTTCGGTGAGGTAGAAACTGTGACCCGCGATCTGCGCAATGGCGATGCCCTGGCGGTGGCAACCAATGCCAGCGCAACAAGGTATCCCTGGGGTATACAGTCGACGCGGGAGCGCATTGAACACAGGACCTCGGACCAGCACCCGGAGTCCACATCGATGGGCGGCGACTTCGAGATAAAGATGGAACTCGAAGACAGGGTATTGCTGCTGGAAGGAGAATCGGTTTTCTCCAGCGACCTGGACAACTTTTACCTGAAATATACCCGGCGCCTGAGCGAGAACGGCGAACTCGTTCGCGAACGCACCTGGTCAAGGACTTTTGCGCGAGATCATCAATGAGGATCGCGGGGGTGCTGGCTTGACCATACTGATCGCCTCCTCGGTCGTGCGCGGAAGTCAGCAGGGGGAAAGCCACGGGGGTGTCTACCTGGTTGATACCCGGCGCAATACCTTCGAACAGGTTATCGACTGGAATACCCCGACTATCGACTGGCAGGGGCGAGGCTGGGACCGCGGCCTGCGGGGTATCGCCTTCGACGGTGCGCAGGTCTTTATGGCCGCCAGCAACGAGCTGTTCGTTTATAGCCCCGATTTCACGCTGCTCGCTTCCTATCGCAATCCCTTCCTGATGCATGCACACGAGATCGCCGTCCATAAACGGAGGCTATATCTCACCTCCACCGGTTTCGACAGCATTCTGGGGTTCGACCTTGACCGCCGCGAATTTTGCTTCGGCCTGCACGTTCAGCGCGTGGGAGGGGCATTCCAGGCCCGCCTGTTCGACCCGCTGGGTGATCGTGGTCCGGCCGCGTCCAACGACTTGCATATCAACAGTGTATTCTGCAATGCCGACGGCATGTATATCAGCGGCCTGAGGACGGCAAGTTTGCTGTGTTACCAGGGCGGCAAGCTCCGGCGGTGGGCAAGCCTGCCGCGCGGCGTTCACAATGCGCGTCCGCTGGGGGAAGGCGTGGTGTACAATCATACGGATGCAAACCAGCTGTGCTGGCAACTTCCGGGGCGCCGGCTGAGCTTGCCGGTTCCACAGTTTGACCCGGACTCCCTGACGCATGCCGGCGAGGACGAACTGCGAATTGCCCGGGCCGGCTTTGGTCGAGGGCTGTGTGTGCTCAATGACAATCTGGTCGCCACCGGCTGCTCCCCGTCCACCGTGGCGGTACATGACCTGGAGCAGCAGAAGACACTGAGCGTCACCACCCTGACAAGTGATGTGCGCAACGCCATTCACGGCCTCGCGCCGTGGCCGTATTGAGAGCGGAGACCAGCTTGACTCCAATTGTGAACCGGTTATGAACCCTATGCATTCCTCAACAGTCCTTGTGCCCATGCTGTCCCGGCTGGCGTGGCTGGCTCTACTCGTCTGCCCCCTGGCGCATCCTGCCGGTCAGCCGCTTTCCGTGCTCAGTTTCAACATCTGGGGTGGCGGCCTGAACCAGGGTGAATCGATCGCTACCACCGCTGCCGCGATACGGGCGGCGGATGCCGACCTGGTGGGCCTGCAGGAAGTTCGCGCCGAGTCGGACCCCTGTACGGGCGAGCACTGCCCGGCTACAGGGGAGGCCGTCAGCGTGGCCCTGGCGCGGGAACTGGGGTATCACCATTACGAACAGCGCAAGGCCAATGACGCGCTCTGGGCCAATGCCGTTCTGAGTCGTTACCCTATCCTCGGCGCGAGTGAGCACGACCAGGGGGCGCAGGTCGATGTGGCGGGGCGCAAGGTAGTTCTGTTCAATATCCATGCCACCGATTATCCCTACCAACCCTACCAGCTATTGCGTATCCCCTACGGCGCCGCGCCGTTTCTGGAGACCGCGGAACAGGCGGTTCAATCCGCACGGGAAGCCCGGCAGAGAGCACTGGATCTGGTACGTGCCGATCTGCGCTTTGCCAAGGGCGCGGACCTGGTGCTGCTGACCGGGGACTTCAACGAACCCTCCAGGCACGACTGGACGGCACGCGCCGCAGCCACGGGACGACACCCGATGGCCGTGGAATGGCCCACGACCGCCGCCATCGAGCAGCTTGGATTTACCGATGCCTACCGCGCAGCCCATCCGGACGAAGTGGCGAGCCCGGGTTTTACCTGGTCACCGCTTATCCGCGAAGGCGCCACGGATGACCATGCCGACCGCATTGATTACGTATTCGTGCTCGGCCCGACCGTGAAAGTGGCCGCTGCAAAGGTGGTGGGAGAGGACAGCGCCAAAGCTGATCTGGTTGTGAACCCGTGGCCATCTGACCATCGGGCAGTACTGGTTGACCTGGAGTTCTGACCGCGGTGCGTATGATCTGTCCTTGCCCTCCCCGAAGCGAATCCCATGAGCGGCGCTGACCCACGACAGAGCTTCAGGCAGGCGAATGCGCAGCTGCGGGCGGGCGATGCCATGGGCGCCGTGGAAACCTGTCGCAGCGGCCTGGCGGGTGCGCCGACCGATGTGGATCTTTTAACCCTGTTGGGCGTGGCCCTGCTGAAAGCAAAGCTGCCGCGAGACGCGCTGCCGCATCTGGAGCAGGCCGCTGGGCTGGCGCCGCGCTTCGTTCCCGCCCTGGAAAACCTGGGTAAAGCCCTGCTGGCACTCGGCCGCTTCGAGGATGCCGCTGAGCAGCTTCAGCGCGCGGCCGGGATTGCACCAACTTCCGAGTCGATACGCCTGAAACTGGCGCACGCGCTGGCGGGTCTCGGGCGCGGCACGGAGGCGGATGAGGTATTCGAGCTGGCCTTTGGCCTGGCGCCGGAACGGGGCAAACTGGCCACGGCTGGTGAACACCTGCGGGAAGGTCGTCCGGCCGAATGTGAGGCCATATGCCGCGATTTGCTGCAACGCAATCCGGAAGACGTGAACGCCATGCGCCTGCTGGCCAAGGTGGCCATAGCCGCGGGGCGCTGGCGCAGGGCGGAAAGCGTCCTGTACCGGGCACTGCAGCTCGCACCCGCCTTTGACGATGCGCGGCTGGACCTGGCGCGAGTCCTCAAGGAGCAGGACAGGGTGGAGGAAGCCGTCGACTGCACCAGCGAAGTGGTAGAGCGCAATCCCCGCCATGCTCTGGCCTGGTACCTGCATGCGAGCATGCTGGCGATCATCGGGCGATATGAGGAGGCATTGGCCGCGTATGAGCGAGCTATCGCACTGCGGCCCCACAATCCACCCGCCTTTGTCGGCAAGGGGCACCTGCTCAAGACTCTCGGACGCCAGGCGGAGGGCATCGCGGCCTATCGCAGCGCCATCGAGCAGCAACCGGATTTTGCGGAAGTCTACTGGAGCCTCGCTAACCTGAAGACCTTTCGTTTCAGCGCCGAGGAAATCCGCGTGATGGAAACGTATGTCGCGGGAGACCAGTTGGACGATGACGCGCGAATACACTTTTTGTTCACCCTCGGCAAAGCCTGCGAGGACCAACGCGAGTTTGAAAAATCCTTTGATTATTACCAGGAAGCCTGTGCGCTACAGCGGATGCGCATCGTCTATGACCCGGTCGAAACCCAATTGCTGCACGAGCGAATTCGCAGCGTATTCAGCGCTGAGTTTATTGCCTCGCGGGCGGGCCAGGGTTGCGATGACCCTGCACCGATATTCATTGTCGGTTTGCCGCGATCCGGATCGACGCTGATTGAGCAGATACTGGCCAGCCACAGCCAGGTGGAGGGTACGGCGGAATTACCCGATGTGGGTCGGGTGATCAGCGGCCTGGGCAGGCAGGGGAAAGCCGGGGCCTATCCGGAAGCGGTGATGGATATGGAGGCCGAAGACTGGTGGGCAGCGGGCGAAAGTTACCTGCTGCGCACAGAGCGGCACCGCCATGGCCTGCCGCGCTTCACCGACAAGATGCCGAACAATTTTGCCAACATCGGTATGATCAAGTTGATGTTGCCCAACGCCAGAATCATCGACGCGCGCCGACACCCGCTGGACAGCTGTTTTGGCAGCTTCAAGCAGCATTTCGCCCTTGGCCAGGCTTTCAGCTATGACCTGGAAGAACTGGGCGAATTCTACCTCGAGTACCGCGCCATGATGCGGCACTGGCACCGGGTATTGCCAGGGCAGGTGCTGGAGTTGCGTTATGAAGACATGGTGACCGACCAGCTGACCCAGACCCGGCGCCTGCTGGATTTCTGTGGTCTGCCCTGGGAGGAATCCTGCCTCAGGTTCCACGAAACCGAACGGGCGGTACGCACGGCCAGCTCGGAACAGGTGCGCCAGCCCATCTACAGTTCATCGATCAACCACTGGCGTCATTTCCGCCACCAGCTGCAGCCCCTGATTGACGTACTCGGGAGCGAACTGGATGGGTGGGAGCAGTATTCAGAAAAAGTTACGACGCACGTTTAAACCCAGTGTGCGTGGCTGGCCGGTAACGACCCTATCCCTGCCCCAGAACAAATCGGCCCCGGTATCGCGCAGGATCGTCTGTCGCTCATCCGTGAGGTTGTCCACATACATCGAGATTTCCCAGGTACTGTTGTTCACCCCAAAGCGCAAATCGAAGGTATCGTAACTGGGATTCTTGGCGCGTCCACCGTAACCGGTGCCCGTTGGATCGCCGTCATTATCCACCAGACGATTCCAGGACGACCCGGTGTAGCTGTACTGCAGGCGCAAAAAGGCGTCAGACCCGCCCAGCAGCGCCACCGGCGTCGTATACTCGGCGTAGGCGGCCATGTTGTCTTTCGATGACAGGGGAAGTTGGGTTCCCCCGGGTATGAACAGCGCAAAGTCATCGGGTGCGCGCTCATCAGATACCGCAATTTCATCCGGGATTTCTGCCGTGAACAGGTGGGTGGCTACCAGTCCCACGGTCAAGTTATCGTTGAAGAGGAAACTGGTATCCAGGTCCACCCCCTCGACCTCCGCGTCCCCCACGTTGGCGATAACGGTCTGGAAAGGTTCACCAAACGCGTAGGAGGGGTCAGTCAGTTCAAGTTGCATATCCTCCCATTTCTGGTGGTAGGCAATCACGTTGACCTGCAAACGACCGTCCAGCCAGCGGCTCTTGATTCCCGCCTCGTAGTTCTTTAACAGGTCGGATTCGTACTGTACAGGCAGTGTCGGCTCACCGCGGGCGCGGTTGGTACCGCCGGCGCGGTACCCTTCCGAGTAGAGTGCATACAGCATCTGTTCCTCGCCGAGGAAGTACTGCAGGCCCACCTTGGGCAGCCAGCCATCGTCACCCCCGTTTGGTGTCACCACCTCGGTTGGGCCGGTACCCGGCAAGGTCTGGGTATAACGACGGTCGATGTCGGTATCGTACCAGCGGGCGCCCAGTAACAGCTTCCAGCTCTCGGACAGGCTGATGGTGGTTTCGCCAAACACCGCGTAGTCAGTGCGCGTGCTCTCTTCACCTGAGGCATAGCTGATATCGGTGGGCTCGATGTCGCCGTACAGCGCCCGATAAGCCGCGAAGGCCTCGGTTTCAGTATAGTCGTCGATGTGGGTGCCGTATTCCCATTCCTGGTCGGCTTCCTGGTAGAAAAAGCCCAGCGTCCAATCCCAGCGCGACGTGCTTCCGCTCAACCGGGTCTCCCAGGTCCAGCGTTTGTCGGTCTGATCATTGCGGTTGAAACCGGTGGGATCGCCATTATCCACATCGTAACCAACGCCATTGAGCTCACAGGCGGTGGCGAAATCGTAGATGTTATAGGCCGCATACTGCGTAGCGCAGTTGCCACGCCCATAAACGCCCAGTACCGAGTGGTAATACGCCACGCCACTGGTGCCGTCGATGGTATAGGCGGTGTCCCGTTCGAAGTACGCCAGCGCCGAGTCCAACTGCGCAAACCCCAGGTCGCCTTCCACACTCACCTGGTTGTTCCACCACTCGTCATCCCAGCGCTCATCGAAAAACTTGACTGTCTCCAGGTCGCCGGTGGTGGGGTCGTAATCATTGAAGCCCTTGATCTTCGAGTCACTGTAGTTGACGATGTCAGTGACCGACCAGTTGTCATTCACCAGCCACTTGATCGAGGCGCGCCCCCCCACCCAGTCGGCGCTGTTGATGTCGTTGCCGACCACATTGGCGTTGGTTTTGCTGCCGGTGACCTGTTCCCCGGTCTCCGCATCGAGCCGGCCCGGGCTGCTGCCCAGGACATTGTCGATGTAACCGGCATCCTTCGCGGCGAACCCGACAAGGCGCACGGCCACCTTGTCCTGCAGCAGCGGTATATTGACCATGCCGTCGATATCCCAGCCGGTATCGCCTTCTTCAATACTATGAGTACCACCACCGGCATTCGCCTCAAACTGCGTCACATCCGGTTTGGCAACGATATAGCGCAGTGTGCCCGACTGGGAACTGGCCCCATACAAGGTGCCCTGCGGCCCCGCCAGGGTCTCGATGCGCTCCAGGTCGATAGGACGAATCTCAGGAGACTGTGCACCGGTGGTGAGTGGCTGCTCATCGAGGTAAATCGCCGCGGAAGAGTCGGCAATAAAGGGTCGCGGTGAGTCGGCCAGGCCGCGAAACACAATTTTGTTGAAGCCTGCAGAGAAACCGACCACTGTCAGCGAAGGCACGAAGCGGGCGAGATCCGCCAGGCTGGTAATCCCGCTCCTGCTGAGATCCTCGGCACTGAATGACTGGATGGACTGGGGGATATCCTGGATATTCTCATCGCGTTTGCGGGCGCTGACAATGACTTCCTCGAGTCGGACTTCATTATTGCCGGTCTCGGCCTGGGCGTACGCACCACCGCTGGAACCAGCAGCCAGCGCAGCAGAAATCGCGCTGTACAGGGTGCGGTGTTTCCAGCTGAGGGGCTTTGACATATTGCCTGCATCTGTCATCTGAGGTATCCACGTCCAGAAAAGTGAACGCCGGCAAGCCGCCCCGGCCCATTTTTATTGAAATTTTGCAGGCATGGCCCGCAGGGGTCATACGGTTAAATCCCTACATAAACAGCTCCGCCTCCCCTTGCAACGGGGGCGTAAACTGCCCGGAACACATGACCTCGAACCTATCGCAAGGCCGGGAACTTGTCAATGCTCCTGGCCTGCTCCCGCCACGTCGCGCCGGCCAGAAGATCCTCGCCAGCATGGCGGGCACCCAGCGGGTGCGCCATCAATGCCAACACCACTCATCTCGTGGTTGCGGAACAGATCCGAGACGACAGGCGCATGCTATGTTACATCCGGGGCCGATAGGATAGCCTGACACCATTGTTACCGCTATAACAGGGAGCCACGATGAACCTCGAAGTATGGGAATTATTGAGCTATATGGTGACGGTGATCGGCCTGCCGCTGGCCATCATCGTGTTCGTGGTGCAACAACGCAAGGAGCGTCTCAACGAAGCGTTATTGGTCTACGAGTCGCTATCCGACAGTTATCAGAAGTTCCTTCGAGTGGCGCTCGAACACGCGGACCTGCACCTGTTTTCAAAGTCGAAGACGCCTGTGCTGAGCCCGGAACAAAACGAGCGCATGATGGTGATCTTCACCATGCTGGTGTCCCTGTTCGAGCGTGCGTACATATTGATATACGACGAGGGAGCAAGCGGCGTACAGCAGCGGCACTGGAACTCCTGGAATGACTACATGCGGGAGTGGTGTGCGCGGGAGGATTTTCGCGACGTTCTCGATACGCTTTTAATTGGGGAAGATGCGGATTTCTGTGGTTACATCCGGAACCTTGCCAAAAAGACAGTGGTGGGGATGTAATTTGTCGCCGCCTTTTTCTTGCCTGTTGTCTGGAAGCACCGCAGGTTCTGGCGAAGAACTCAAAATGTTGGCGAAAGCGAACTTCAAAGCCTAGAATGGCATCCGCATTCATTCTACCTTTCAAGGGGCATTTATGATCAGCAACAAACTCACCCGGGCCCTGGCGCTCACCTGTGCCGGCCTGCTCTGCACCATCCCGGCAATCAGCCAGGCCGAAGTCGATGTTGAAATACGCGGCAACAACGAACGGACCACCGTCAAGAGTATCAGTGCGGTTATCACCGAGATCGATCCCAAGACACGGGAAATCACCCTCGAAGGATCGCTTGGCAATTTCATTACCCTTACCGCCGGCCCCGAACTGGCCCGTTTTGATGAGCTGGCGGTGGGTGATATGGTGAATGCGACCTATACCTCATCCATCAGCGGAGAGCTGCGTGCCCCCACCGAGGAGGAGCTGGCCAACCCCCTGGTTGTACTGGATGCGGATGCCGTTACCGCCTCGAAGGACGAGGACCCGGGTGCGGCTGTGGGCGTCACCGTA
>CAYTDW010000042.1:0-10789 GCA_964436585.1 uncultured Halioglobus sp.
GTCCGCCGTGAGGCGCTCGACAACGGCGCCCACCTCGGCATCGGCCTCTACGGTAACGGCGGAGGCGCCGCCCTTGAGGGTTGCTATATAAGAAGCGATATCGTACATGGCCTGGTCATCGGCCAGGGTTGCCGCCATAGCAGCCATCTGCCGGGCGCTGTCGCCGGCCTCAGCGCCGCCGCGGACGCCCGCCTTGAACTTTTGCAACTGCTCGACGATGTACACGGGGGCCAGATGGGTCAGGCGTGGCGCATTGAGGCCCCTGTTGCCCTCACCCTGGGCCCCGTGGCAGGCCGCGCAGCTTGCGTACAGTTCGCCGCCCCGCTGCGGATTGTCCTGACCGGTCGCCGCCGCTGACAGAACCAGTGGCAGGAGTATCCAGATCAGTCGCATAAGGCTTCCTCGATAAGGGTCGGACCGGGGCTGCTGGCCGCTAATGCCGACTCGGATCACGTATACTAAGTGCCAAGATTAAACCTGGCTGAAAGGCGGGGCGACAATAATTACCTTTCGGCGGGATCCGGGGCGGGAATTTCACCCGTCATTGGGCTAGAATCATCCCGCAACGCCCGCGCTGCGGGATTCGATGGTACAGCATTCAACAATGCCTAGGGAGTACGCTGGATGGAATACAACCCCGAAATACACAGTATCGAGTGTCCAAAGTGCGGGCATGGGATGACCGAGGTCACCTATGGTGGCGATGTCGTCATCGATCGCTGTACGAATTGCGATGGCCTCTGGTTCGACACCGGAGAAGCCGAGTTGCTGAAAAATAAATGGATGGGGGACGCCCTGGATATGGGCGATGCCAAAAAAGGCAAGAAGTGGGATAACGTTGAGGATATCGCCTGTCCGCGCTGTGGCAAGGACATGGTGAAAACGGCCGATCCGGTCCAGTCCCATGTCTGGTATGAGACTTGCCCGGAACACGGCATGTTCATGGACGCCGGCGAGTTCACCGACTACAAGCACGAAACCCTCGCCGACTGGTTCCGCGGCCTGATCAAAGGTAAACGCGCCTGACCCCCTGAGCAGGCCTGCGGACGGTTTCCGTATGCCAGTGCCCGACCGCTGGTAACGCGCCGGGGGCGTGTCCCGATCGCCTACCAGGTGTAGCCGAGGCGAAGCCTGTAGGTCTGGTCGAGTTTATCCACACCCTCCACCGCGCCGGCGTCATAGTCCAGCTGGAGTTCCGCCGCCGCCTCCAGACTCCAGAGCAAGGGAAAGGCCAGGCCGAGGACGTTATTGAGAATATAGTCCGAAGTGTCTTCCACGCTGAGGATACCGCGGTGGTCGAAGTAAAGGCGCGAATCCCCTCCCAGGTAGTTGCTCGATGCATTGAGTGTCCAGTTGGCGGCGGCGTAGTCGTCATCCTCGGCTTCAATGAAGTTCTCATTCACATAGGCAGCACCCAGTTCACCGGACAGCGTGAAGATCGGCTCTTCATAGAACTGGCGGCCAAGATAGGGGCCAACCAGGTAGCGCAGGTCCAGGTCGGTGAACTTGTCCTGCTCCGCCGAGGTCTGGATGCCGACATAGAGCGAGCCATCGAGGAAATAGTCATATTTGCCCTGGCCATACCACTTGTCCACGGTGGTCTCGCTGTCAGTCTTGTCTTTCTCGCCATTGCCACGGAGGGTATAGCGATCCTGCGTGCTGCGCCAGATACTCTCCAGGCTGTAGTCCAGCTCGTCGGTGTCCGTATTGCCCCGCTGGGCAGCCACGGCAAAGCTGACCAGCCCGCTCCACTTGTAACCCCGGCCCAGCTCCCAGGGCTCCGGATTGACCAACAGCAACTCGCTCAGGGGATAGGCCTCCTCCGGACTGGTTGCGGCGTCTACTACCAGCACATCATCCCGAATACGCAGGGGTTGCTCCGCTATCACGGTCTCATCCGCCAGTTGGATCAGCACCGGGTCGGCGGTCTGCAGCGAGGCGATTTTGTCCAGCTCGATGCTGAGCGTGCCGGCAAAATCGGTCTCGACGGTGACCACGCCGTCGCGGGTAGCGGTGACTTTGCCGAGGATTTTTGAGCCGCTCTTGAGCACTATTTCATCCTGGCCTACCGCGCTTTCGCCGGCATGGCCCGGGGCCACGCCCCCCAGCGCGACGACCAGGCCGAGGCAAAGCCTGTGGAGCTGCTTTTTCATTTTCATAAGATCAACCCTTGCACGGCCGCTTTACGGCGCGACCTGTTCACTGATAAGGCCGCCCATGATAGCGAAATCGGCGCAGGCGGCAAGCCCGATGAGCTTCGGTTGGCGCTCACCGGGCGGCCTCGGTGCCGGATTAGTTGTACTCTCTGCATTCAGTCCCGGGCTCCGGGCTGCTAGACTGGTCCACCCCCGACCCGAGGAGCCACCTGTGGAAGAATACGACTATGACCTGTTTGTTATCGGTGCGGGCTCAGGTGGCGTGCGGGCGGCGCGAATGGCCGCCAACCTGGGTGCCAAGGTGGCGGTCGCAGAAGATCGCTACATGGGCGGCACCTGCGTCAACGTGGGCTGTGTGCCGAAAAAGCTCTACGTCTATGCCTCCGAATTCTCCAAGGCTTTCAGCGATGCCCGCAACTTCGGCTGGGACAGCGGCAAACCCGCGTTCCACTGGGCCACGCTGCGGGACAACAAGAAAAGGGAGATATCCCGGCTCAACGGTATCTACAGCCGACTGCTCGAGGGAGTAAACGCCGAGGTGATAGACGGCCGCGGCAGGATCGTCGATGCCCATACCGTTGTGGTTGGCGAGCGTAGGTTCAGCGCCGCGAAAATCCTGATCGCCACCGGCGGCTGGCCCCACATACCCCGGTTTCCCGGCAGTGAGCTGGCTGTCAGTTCCAACGAGATCTTCGACCTCGAGCACTTTCCCAAACGGCTGGTGATTGTCGGGGGCGGCTACATCGCGGTGGAGTTCGCCGGCATTTTCAATGGCCTGGGCTCACAGGTGACCCAGCTCTACCGGGGACCCCTGTTCCTGCGCGGCTTCGACGCGGACATCCGCGCCCATGCCGCGCGGGAAATCGCCAGGACAGGCGTTGACCTGCGCTTTGAGGTCAATGTCGAAGCAATTGCGAAGGAAGCCAACGGCCTGGTGCTTACCCTGACCGATGGCAGCAGTATCGAAGCCGACACGGTGTTGTATGCCACCGGCCGCAAGGCCAACCTCGACGGCCTGGGGCTGGAAAACGTCAGGGTCGAGGTCAATGAGTTCGGCAACGTGGTGGCGGACGGGGAATACCGCACCGCGGAACCCAGTATTTTTGCCCTGGGCGACGTGACCGGGGGCATGGAACTGACACCCGTGGCCCTGGCGGAGGGAATGTCCTTCGCGCGCCGCCAGTTCGGCGGACTGGAAAACATGGTGGACTACGACTTCATCCCCACCGCCGTATTCTGCCAGCCCAATATCGGCACGGTGGGATTCACCGAGGAGCAGGCCCGGGCCAGATTTGGCCATATCAGGCTGTTCAAATCCACTTTCAAACCGATGAAGCACACGATCAGCGGTCGGGACGAGCAAACCTTTATGAAGCTGGTCGTCGACAAGGCCACGGACAGGGTAGTGGGGGCCCACATGGTGGGACCGGATGCAGGGGAAATCATGCAGGGTTTCGCCATCGCCATGAGGGCAGGTGCAACCAAGGCACTGTTTGATACCACCATCGGCATCCATCCGACCGCGGCAGAGGAATTTGTCACCATGCGCGAGGCCTGGACCGAAGACTGATGGCCGAATTCGACCTTTGGCAGGCAGCCCTGCTGGCCGCCGTGGGTGTCGTCTCCGGCTTTCTCAATGTCATCGCGGGGGGCGGCTCCCTGCTCACAGTGCCGGTGCTGTTATTCATGGGGCTGCCGGGCCCGGTGGCCAACGGCACCAATCGCATCGGCGTCCTGGCCCAGAATCTCACCGCGATTGCCGCTTTCTTTCGCAGGGGTTTCAGCGAGTTCAGACTGAGCCTGAGCCTTGCCGCCTGCTCGGTACCGGGGGCCATCGCCGGCGCACTGCTGGGGACGGAGTTGGAAGGCGAATGGTTCAACCGCACCCTCGCCCTGGTAATGGTCGGGGTAATGCTCGTCATGCATTTCGACAGGGGCACCCAGGTGCGGCCCGGTGCCTATCAGCCGACACCGGCACAGCTGGTAAGGGGTCACCTGCTCATGGTGGCGGTGGGTTTCTGGGGAGGGTTTATCCAGATCGGGGTGGGTTTCATCATCATGCCTGTTCTCAACCGGGCCATGGGCCTGGACCTGGTGCGCACCAACATGCACAAGGTGTTTATCGTGGCGGTCTTTACCCTGGTCGCCCTGCTGGTTTTTGCCAGCAGGGTAGAAATCCTGTGGCTGGTAGGGCTGGCACTGGCGCTGGGCAATGCCATCGGCGGTTACCTCGGCGCACATTTCACCGTAACTCGGGGCGAGAAACTGATCCGGCTGATACTGAACCTGGTACTGATCGCCTTCATTATCAAGTTGCTATTCGCATGATTGAAGTGCAATCGCTGTCCCGCCGCTATGGCCGGACTACTGCCGTGGATGATGTGTCCTTTCACATCGGCCACAATGAGATCGTAGGCCTGCTGGGTCACAACGGCGCGGGCAAAACCACGATCATGCGCATGTTGAGCGGCTACCTGGAGCCTTCAGCCGGCGCGATCAGGATTGGCGGACAGGCGCTCGAGGGTAATGCGGCCAGCATCCAGCGGGAACTGGGTTACCTGCCCGAGAACCTGCCCATGTACCCCGAGATGATGGTCGCGGATTACCTGGATTACGCGGCGACACTCAAGGGCCTCGCACCCGGCCAGCGCTATGAGGCGGTGCGCCAGGCTATCATGGCCACAGGCCTGGAAAAGCGCGCGCTGGACCCCGTTGCAACCCTGTCCCGGGGGCTCAAGCAGCGGGTAGGCGTGGCCCAGGCGATTCTCGGCAGGCCCCGCCTGCTCATTCTCGACGAGCCCACCAACGGGCTGGACCCACAGCAGACGGAGCACATGCGTCGCCTGATCCAGGGGCTGGCGCGACAAGCCACGATAATCCTGTCCACCCACATCATGCAGGAGGTAGATGCCATCTGCGAACGGGTACTGGTGATCCGCCATGGCAGGCTGGCGCTGGATGCACGGCTCGATCACCTGCGCCAGAGCAGGACCATGATGCTGCGCACTGACAATGCAGTCGAGTCCCTCGCCACCTGCCTCAGGCGCATGCCCGAGGTCGCAGACCTGTTGCAGCATCCCGACGGGGACAACAGGTCACGCTACACCCTTACGCTGCACGAGACCGCGGATATGGATAACGCCGCCAACAACGTGGCCCAATGCGTTGTGAAGGCCGGGGCCAGGCTGCACCAGTTACAGCCAGTCGTGCGCGGCCTGGAAGCCGTGTTCCACGAGGTGAACAGCGATGATGGGTGATGGCGTTGCCCGCAGGGTGGCGCAGAAGGAAGTGCTGCTGTTCTTTTCCTCGCCGGTGGCCTGGCTGTTCCTGGCCTGTTTCACCGCGACCACCCTCTTCATTTTTTTCTGGGTCGAATCCTTTTTTGCCCGCAACGTCGCCGATGTCCGGCCCTTGTTCGAATGGATGCCGGTACTGCTAATCTTCCTGAGCGGGGCTCTCACCATGCGCATGTGGAGCGAGGAGCGCCGAACCGGGACGCTGGAGCATATCCTCACCCAGCCCGCTGGGATCTGGCCGTTTGTATTTGGCAAGTTTCGCGCCTGCTTCGTTCTCCTGCTGCTGGCGCTGGCCGCAACCCTGCCGCTCCCTCTCACCGTCGCACTGATGGCGGACCTGGACTGGGGTCCGGTCGCGGCAGCTTACGTCGCGACCTGCCTGCTGGGGGCGATGTATATCAGCGCCGGATTATTTATCTCATCCCGCACCGACAATCCTATCGTCAGCCTGATCGGGACAGTGGCCCTGTGCGGACTGCTCTACCTGGCGGGCAGTCCCTCTCTCACCGATTTCTTTGACACCCGGACCGGAGAAACGCTGCGCATGCTGGGCAGCGGTTCACGCTTCGAAAGCATTACCCGGGGCGTGCTCGACCTGCGCGACCTGTGGTATTACCTCAGCCTCACCGCCATGTTCCTGGTCCTGAACGTCTACTCCCTGGAGAAACTGCGCTGGTGCGACGCGTTCTCGACCCCGCGGCACCGGTATTGGCGGAGGGTCACCGGGCTGCTGCTGGCGAACCTCCTGCTGGCGAATATCTGGCTCGCTCCCATCGGCACGCTGCGGCTGGACCTGACCGAGGGTCGCCAGTACTCCATATCAACCCCCACTCTCGGGTTTCTCCAGCGCCTGGAAGAACCCCTGTTGATTCGCGGCTACTTCAGCGCCAAAACCCACCCGCTGCTGGCTCCGCTGGTGCCGCAGCTGCGCGGCCTGCTGCAGGAATATGCGATTGCAGGCGGCGGCAAGGTCCGCGTGGAATTAATCGACCCGGCCAATAACCCCGAGCTGGAACAGGAGGCCAACGAACGCTTCGGCATCCTTGCGACACCCTTCCAGGTGGCCGATCGCCACCAGGCAAGCCTGGTCAATTCCTATTTCAATATTCTTGTGCAATACGGCAGCGAGTACCAGGTACTGGGGTTCAAGGACCTCATCGAGGTGAGCACAAGGGCCAACAGTGCGGCGGACGTCCTGTTGCGCAACCCCGAGTACGACATTACGCGGGCGATCAAGAATGTTTTATTTAACTACCAGATGGGCGGCGGCCTGTTCGAGCGCATCGACCAACCGGTGGAGTTGATCGGCTATGTCGCGGGTGACGCGCGTTTGCCGCAGAAGCTGCTGGCTTACAAGAATTCGATCAAGGCGCAGCTGGACGAAATCGTTCCCCGGTCCGATGGCAAGTTCAGTGTGCGCTTTATCGAACCCGAGTCACGCGACGGGGCTGTCGCCAGGCAAATCGCCGAGGAGTGGGGATTTCGTCCCATAACGACCGCGCTGAACCAGGAATTCTTCTTCTACCTCACCCTGGCCGATACCAGGCAGGTGGTGCAATTGCCCGTCGAAGATTTTGACCCCGACAATTTTCGCCAGGTGCTGGACGCCGGGCTTAAGCGGTTCGCCAGCGGTTTCACCCGCACCGTCGCCCTGGCGCTGCCAGAGGTAAACCAGGAGATGGCGCGCTTCAATATAGGAGGGCCCACGTTCAATAACCTGGAGGATGCCATAAGCAGGGACTACAGCATCAGGCGGGAGGACCTTGCAGACGGCAGCGTCACAGCGGATGCGGATATCCTGGCGGTTATAGCGCCGCACCGGCTGGGCCCGCGGTCGGTGTTCGCCATCGACCAGTTCCTCATGCGCGGAGGTACGGTGATTATCGTTACTTCACCCTATACCACTGAACTGGCCGACGGTGAACTGCGCCTGCAGGACTGGGACAGCGGACTGGTGGAGTGGCTTGCCTTCCATGGCATCGCGCTCGGCGAATCGCTGGTGCTTGATAAGCAGAGCTCAGCCTTTCCGGCGCCGATCATCCGGGAATCAGGCGGCTATACGTTTCGCGACGTGAAAATGCTCGACTATCCCTATTTCATCGACCTGCGCTCTGCGGGGCTCGCGCACGAACACCCCATCACCGGCAGCCTGCCCCAATTGACCATGGCCTGGGCTTCCCCGATCGCTGTGCAGCCGCAACCGGGCCGGAGGATCACGACCCTGCTGACCAGCTCGGCGCAGTCCTGGCTGAGTACCAGTACGGACATCATGCCGACCACCGCTGGCGAAGAGCCCTCCGGGGCGGACCAGTATGGCCCGCGCAAACTTGGCGTGATGCTGCAGGGGCGCTTTGACTCCTTTTTCAGCGAACGGCCCCATCCAGGCGGTGACGAGAGCCGGGCAAGCACCAGTTCCGGGGCCGCAGGACTGCTGCAGCACTCGCCGGAGTCGGCCCGCATCATCCTGTACAGCTCCAACGACTTTGCGGACGACCAGATACTGAACGCCCAGGTGATGGCGAGCGGTACCCAGTACCTCGGTCCGGTGGAGCTGCTGCTCAATACCCTCGACTGGGCCTTGCAGGACGACGAATTGCTCAAGATCCGCTCGCGCGCCCATTACAATAGAACACTGCCCGCAATGGAACGACAGGGACAGGCCATCATCGAGTACCTGAACTACGGCTTCGCCCTGTTGTGGCTGGGGCTGCTGGCGCTGGTCCACTGGTTGCGAAAGAGATTGCGGCGACGGCGTTACGCCGCCAGGTTGCAGCTGTGAATCGTGTCATCGGCGGCCTGCTGCTCATGCTGGCGCTCCAGTGCGGGCTTACCCTTGCCGTGTTCTGGCCCTCTCTCGATAACTATCGCACAGTGCGGGAATCGATGGCCCCCTTCCCCCGGGAGCGCGTCAATGTGATCCATATCGGTGACGAATTCGACAACGAGACGGTGCTGTCCAGGGCTGGCGAATATTGGATACTCCCGGAACTGGACAACCTGCCGGCAGACAGTGCCATGGTGAGCAAGCTGCTGCAGGCAATCGCGACCGGCGAAGACGCCTGGCCGGTGGCGGATACCATAGCCGCGCGCCAGCGCTTCCGGGTAGCCAGCTATCACTATCGACGACGCATCCGGCTGCTCGAAGACGACAGTATATTGGCTACCATCTTGCTGGGAACCTCGCCGGGGTTTCGCAAGATCTACGGCCGCAATGAATCCCAGGACGCCATCTACAGTATCCCGTTCAATGCCCATGACGCCCCGGGTGACAGCGGCGCCTGGCTGGACCGGCAACTGCTGCAGATCCGCACGCCGCTGGGTATAGTGGCCGATGGCTATAGCCTGCGACGGGAGGGGGAAGAATGGTTGTCGGGAATCGGGCGTGCGCCGGATAAACGTGAGCTGCAGACGCTGCTCGACGCCCTGCGCAACCTGCAAATAGATGGCCTGGCCTCCGAGGACGACCAGCGCGACCTCGCCGAGGCAGAGGCCGAACTGGTAGTCGAGGTGGAAAGCCTGGCCGGGACGGTTACGCTGGAACTCCTGCGCAGGGGCGATGGCTATTTTATCCACAGCAGCGAATATCCGTTGCATTTTACCATCAGCGCATTCGACTACGACCGGTTGGCGGGTATCGACGTGGGCCTGATCTCGGGTGAGACCGGGCCGCGATGAAACGGCGCCCCGCTGCGCCGTCGCCCGCAGGGCAGTAGGTCGCGGGCCGCGTGCCGCGGGCCGCGAGCCCCGGTCGAAATCCGCGGTAACAATGTTACAATTTCGGGCAGAAGCCGAAGATTTTGCGGAGTTTTCACTGATGTTGCGGTTCATGCTTATTTTTTTGCTGGTACTGATCTGCCTTTTTACTGTCGAAATGCAGAGCTCAGTGCAACAGGCCGTTATCGAACCTTTTACGGGCCTCCTCGCCAGCATCAGCGCAGCGCTCATAATGCCTTTCGACAACACTGTTCTGGCCTATGGCAAGGTGCTGCAGTTCGGCCCCGGAGGCTTCGCCGTATCCATCGAGGCAGGCTGCAATGGCGTGGAGGCAACCATCGTGCTGATCGCCGCCGTACTGGCCTTCCCCGCCTCCTGGCGCGCGCGACTGGCGGCCATCGTGCTGGGATTCCTGGCGGTACAGGCCCTGAACATCGTTAGAATCATCAGCCTGTTCTATATCGGCAACTGGAACCTGGACATTTTCAGCTGGGTCCACCTCTATCTCTGGCCGGCCCTGATCATGCTCGATGTATTGATCGTCTTTATCATCTACCTGCGCTACCTGTCACGACACGCGCCCGGGAGGCAACATGCGATTGCCTGAGCAAAACCACCTGCGCCAGTTCCTGCTGTTCGTTTTTGCGCTGCTGATTCCCTGCTTCGCCCTGTGGAGTTTTTTCAGTGCCGCACTGGTGACGCCGGTCATCGGCCTGGCACACCTGATACTTTCGAACTGGTTCCCCGACATCGTCAACGTCGTTTACCAGGAAGGAGCCGACGCGATCCTGTTGACCCGGCTGGACCAGGTCAACGGCCAACTGGTGCCGACCGTTGTCGCCGATGAAGGCCTGGGGTTCAAGGCGAATACCCGCATCGTGTCCTACTCGATCCCGTTCTATGCCGCGCTGCATTTCGCCACGGAAAAGAAGGACTACCTGGGAAAGTTTTTCTGGGGCGTACTGCTACTCTATCCCTTTATCCTGCTGGGCCTGGTCAGTATCCTCATGAAGGACCTGATGGTGAATTTTGGCAGTACGTTTTTGCAGCAGCCCGGGGTGATGATACCGGGAACGGATACCATCGCCATTGCCTACCAGTTGAACGTCCTGCTGGTCCCCACACTGGTGCCTATCCTGATATGGGCATCGCAGAACCGGCAGTCCCCGCTGCTGCGGGGTGTCCTCGGGTCGATGGCTGCTCCTGCGGACAATGCTAGTCCCTGAAACCCGGTGTGCGCTCCGCGAGTGCGCGTGGCAGCTGGCGCAACGATGGTAGCCCCAATCGAAGCTGGAGATAGTACAAAAAGCTGAAGATGGGGACAGCTGTATTAATCTGGCTGCGAAGGCGCTGGTAATTGTACCAGTGAAATCGAAGCCGCCGCCAATGAGTCCTGCGGATGGCCTTAACCCTGAACTCGGTAACTTCGCGGCGGGGTACTCGAATCCGGTCCAGGTGAGACAGCACATCCGAGGGAATTGGCGCATCGTACTGCCGGGCAAGGTAATGCAAACCAAGCCGCATGGGGACAACCACCTTGCAGAATTGAACGCGGTCAATCAGTCGATCCCAATCGACCCCACCAGATCCGGCCCGTCGCAGGATTGTGACCGAGTCAGCCAC
>CAYTDW010000043.1:0-10736 GCA_964436585.1 uncultured Halioglobus sp.
CCGATGGTAGTGTGGGGTCTCCCCATGTGAGAGTAGGTCATCGCCAGGCTTCTAATACGCAAAAAGGGTCACCCAACTGGGTGACCCTTTTTGCGTATTGGATGCGTTGGTTCTCTGCCCAAACACCAGGAACCGTGACTATACTCTGTGGAGCCCGCGCATATTGCAGAGAGAGTCCCATGACGCTGAAAAGAAGCAATCTAACAAAGGCGTTGCTATTGTTGTTTACCCTATCGGTTTACCATCTCGCCCAGGCTGCCGACCGCCCTAATATCCTGGTGATCTGGGGCGATGATATTGGGATGTGGAATATCAGCCAGTACAGCCACGGTCTGATGGGTTACCAGACCCCTAATATCGACCGCATCGCCCGGGAAGGCATGCTGTTTACAGATTATTACGGCGAGCAGAGCTGTACCGCCGGGCGCTCGGCCTTTATCACCGGGCAGAGCCCGATCCGGACCGGGCTGACCAAGGTCGGCGTGCCGGGGGCGGAACTGGGTATCCAATCCGAGGATCCCACCCTGGCGGAGTTGCTCAAACCCCTCGGCTACACCTCCGGACAATTCGGCAAGAATCACCTGGGTGACCGGGATGAATTCCTCCCTACCAATCACGGTTTCGACGAGTTCTTTGGCAACCTGTATCACCTCAATGCAGAGGAGCAGCCGGAGGACCCGGACTATCCCAGGGATCCGGCCTTCGATAAGCGGTTTGGCCCCCGCGGCGTTATCCGCAGCTATGCCGACGGCAAAATCGAGGACAGCGGTCCACTCACCCGCAAGCGTATGGAAACTATTGATGAGGAATTCCTGGCGGCGACTTTGAAATTCATCGACAAGGCGAATGCCCGCAAGCAACCGTTTTTCGTCTGGTTCAATTCGACCCGCATGCATTATTACACCCACGTCCAGCCGCGGCACCTGGGCCGCTCAGGCCAGGGCTTCTACAACGATGGCATGATGGAGCACGACGAGCACGTGGGTGAGCTGCTGGCCAAACTCGATCAGCTGGGTATCGCTGACAACACCATCGTTATTTACTCGACGGACAACGGCCCCCATTTCAATATGTGGCCTGACGCCGCCATCACCCCGTTTCGCGGGGAGAAGAACACCAACTGGGAGGGCGGTTACCGGGTGCCCGCCCTGTTGCGCTGGCCCGGGCAGGTCAAGGCCGGTAGCATCAACAACCAGGTGATGTCCCATCTTGACTGGGTGCCCACCCTGCTGGCGGTCGTCGGCAACGACAACATAGCGGCGCAGCTGAAGCAGGGCCATCAAGTCGGCGACAAGACCTTCAAGGTACATCTCGACGGCTATAACTTCCTCCCCCAGCTGACCGGCAAGCAGGCAGAGGGCCCGCGCCGGGAGTTTTTCTATTTCAGTGACGACGGCCTGCTCACAGGGGCGCGGATTGGTGACTGGAAACTGGTATTTGCCGAGCAGCGAGCCCAGCGCTTCGATGTCTGGCGCGACCCATTCATCCCGCTGCGCATCCCCAAACTGTTCAACCTGCGGCGCGACCCACTCGAGCGGGCCGACACGGATGCCAACGGCTACAATAACTGGTGGGATACGAAGATCGCACCGGTAGGCATGCAGGGGCAGGTGGCGGTGGGCAAGTTTGTCCAGAGCCTGAAGGAGTTTCCTCCCCGCCAGAGGCCGGCGACCTTTACCGTGGACCAGATTATGCAATCCCTGTACCGGCAGTAGGCCGAATGCCCGGCGTTTCTCCGGCCAGAGACCGGGAGAACGCCTCGAATCGCTCATGCGATTACGCCTACGCGGGTGATTCTCCGCTGCACTCGGCTTTTTCCTGGGTTCCGTCGATAGCGGAAAAGCAACCCCTTTTGCTGGTCCCGAATTTCCGCTAGGCTCCTCGCTGGTTTGCTCCGGGCCTGTTTGCCATCGCCATGTTGGCCCCCTGCATCTCCCACTACCACCCCGGGAATCACGTACATGAAATTGGCTATTTTGTCCTGTGCGCCAAAGGCCTACAGCACGCGGCGCCTGAAGGAGGCCGCGCTGCAGCGCGGCCATGAGGCCGATGTTCTCAATACGCTGCGGTTCGCCATCGACCTGGATCGCGGATCCCCCGACCTCTATTATTGCCAGGAACACCTGGATCACTACGATGCGGTGCTGCCTCGCATCGGAGCCTCCATCACCTATTACGGCACTGCGGTGGTGCGGCAGTTCCAGGAGATGGATGTTTTCTGCGCCAACACCGCCCACGGTATCAGCAATTCCCGTGACAAGTTGCGCAGCCTGCAAATTCTCAGCCGTCATGGGGTCGGCCTGCCCCGCACGACTTTTGTCCGCGACAAGAGAGACGTGCTGCCCGCGATTGACCGGGTGGGTGGCGCTCCCGTTATTATCAAGCTGATCGAGGGTACCCAGGGCATCGGTGTATTGCTGGCAGAGTCGGTAAAGCAGGCTGAATCCATTATCGAATTACTGCAGAGCCAGAAGCAGAATGTGCTGATTCAGAAATTCGTCGCCGAGAGCAAGGGGCGTGATATCAGGGCTTTTGTGGTTGGGGACCAGGTGGTGGCAGCCATGCGCCGGGTAGCCCAGGGGCAGGAGTTTCGCAGTAATGTCCATCGGGGTGGGGTCGCGGAGCCGGTTGAGTTGAGCGAGGAATATCGGGAGACAGCGGTGCGTTGTACCCAGATCATGGGGCTTCGCGTTGCGGGTGTGGACATGCTCGAAGCCACGGACGGACCACAGGTCATGGAGGTCAATTCCTCGCCGGGACTGGAAGGCATCGAAACCTGTACCGGGCTGGATATCGCCGGCGCGATTATCGATTATATCGCCGCCCAGGTGGATTTCCCCGAGATCGATGTGCGCCAGCGCCTTACAGTGAGCAAGGGCTACGGGGTCAGTGAAATCTATATCCCTGAGGGCTCCAATTTCGTCGGCCAGACGATTACCCAGACCCAGTTGCTCGAGAGTGACATCAATGTACTGACTCTGTACCGCGGCGCCAAAGTCATTCCCAACCCACGCCCGGACCGGGTGCTTGAGGCAGGGGACAAGCTGCTCTGTTTCGGCAAGATGGAATCCATGCGCGGCATGATTCCCCGCAAGGAACGGCGCAGGAGACGACCGACGGTACAGGAACTCGATCACTCCGCAGGCTGATGACGCGCTCCATACCAGCAATTTCCTCGGCCCGGCGCACCCATCCAGGTACGGGTAAACCGAGACCGTGCTGTGTTTTCTGGATGCTCTGCCTGGCCTTTTGCGCGCGGGCGCAGACGCTCGAAGAGGCTGCCGGGACCGGTTTATCCCGGTTCGAGCGAACCGTTGCCTACCTGCAGCATGCGCCGGCTGAGCAGCAGGCGGATTTCGTCATCGCTGCCCTCGCTGAGCTGGTGGCTGTGTATATGGCAGAGGCGGACCTGGCTCGGGCGGGTTCGGCAAGACCGGAAGGCAGCCCGCGCTCGAACCTGCTGGGCTGGTCCGTCGCGGTCAACGAGTACGCCGACCAGTTGCTGCTGGTGCTCGACGAGGTGGAACGGGGTCAGGCTGTTTCCCTGCGTTTGAGCCACCTGGGCCCAGCAGTTGTTACCGTCGCCGACCAGGTGGTTATCCTGGGGCATCCCCGGGCGGATCAGCAGGGGGCCTTTGAGCAGCAGGTACTGAACGACTTCTGCAGTCGCCATGAGTGCAGGCAGCTGACGGCAGCGGCGACAACCGGCGACAGACCCGCGCCCATCCCGGTAACTGTGGTGCGGGTGAATCCGGTCTGGGCTTTCACCGCCAGCGGCCAGGTATGCTCCATCGACGAGCTGGAAGTGGTCTTCAACAACAGCGGCAACGGCAACATTGCCACCCTGCGCGGTATCTGCGAACAATTCGTGCAGGAGCTGGCCGCGCTTGCCAACGAGCTCGCCGGGCAGCAGGGGCACGGTGTGGCAATCGAATGGGACGAACTCGTTGTAACAGCGACACCCGGACGCCCGGAACATGTGGTGCGCGTTAATGCCGCCGGCGACTCGGTTCTGGTGACCGTGCCGCTGCTGTTTGCCAGCCCGAAGCTGCTGGCCGATATAAAACCCTGGCTGGCCGCCCGTGTCGGCGGCAAGCCTGCCTCCACGGTCCGGCTGGATGCCGCCAGCTATGGCTGGCTGGAGCGGGAGCGCTGAGACCAAGGGCTGCATCGAGGCCGTCCTGGCCAGGCAGCCGTGCTTTCTGGCACCCGATCCCCAACCGGGTAATGCGACGGCGTCGGCAAAATCGCCAGTTGCACTGTTAACCATGCACGGTTTGGGAGTTTTTCGGTGGAAAACTTCTGACCATTGACGCTATTCTTGGGCCAGGCCCCATTCACAGCGAACATTGCCCAGGGATGTTGGAAGTCATACAGATGAATAGCTCCGAATTGCAGCTGGGTATGTATGTATCCGGCCTCGATCGGCCGTGGCTCGAGGTGCCGTTTCCGGTGCAGGGATTTCGCATCGAGTCGCCGGAAGACATTCTGCGTATCCAGAAGTATTGCAAGTACGTCTTTATCGACAGTACCAAGAGCTCCCTGCCGGGAGGGAAAATCACCCGCAAGGCACCCGTCCGGCCGCGCAAGACCAACCAGCAGATTTTCCGGGGGCGCAGGCTCAAGCCATATGAGGACAGCGCCAGCTGGAGCGAGGAGTTTCCCAGGGCGAGGGGCGCAGTAGACATCCTTACCGAGACGGTCGATTCGATTTTCGAGCAGGTCGCGCGCGGCGCGGCGCTTGATGTAGTCAAGGTCAAGCAGTCGGTCGACCCGATGATCGACAGTATTTCCCGCAATCCGGACGCCTGCATCTGGCTGGCCCGGATGAAGCAACAGGATTCCTACACCTACCAGCACTCGGTGGGGGCGGCCATCTGGGCTGTTGCGCTCGGCAGGCAGTTGGGCCTGCCCAAGCCTGACCTGCGCTCACTCGCGGTGGGCGGGCTGCTGTTTGATGTGGGCAAACTGCAGCTCGACTCCGATCTCCTCGGCGCCGACCGTGTCCTGACGGACGCGGAGTTTGTAGAGCTGCGCAGCCATGTCGGTCGCGGGGTCGAGATGATCAGGCACAGCGGCCTGATGAATAAGGACGTACTCGACATGGTGGCGCACCACCACGAACGCCATGACGGGTCGGGCTATCCCGGCGGGCTTCAGGGAGACAGCATTCCCGTGTTCGCGCGCATCGCGGCCATCGTCGATTGCTACGATGCCATTACCAGCCATCGCAGTTACGCACGGGGGATTCCCCCATCAGTGGCCATCAAGAAACTCTATGAATGGCGGGACCTGGAGTTCCAGGCAGAACTGGTGGAGGAGTTCATCCAGGCGGTGGGCATCTACCCTGCAGGCACCCTGGTCGAACTGTCCTCGGGAGAGGTCGCGGTGGTGGTCGCCGAGTACCGCACCCGGCGGCTGCGGCCAAAGGTAATGGTGTTGCTGGATGCCAACAAGCAACGCGTGGCGGACGTTTCGATAGTGGATTTGCAGAGCCAGAAACTGACCGCCGATGGCGAGCCACTGGAAATAAGCACCAGCCTCGAACCCGAGGCCTATGGGATCGATATGGCGGCGATCAAACTCTGACCGCGACGTTACCCTGATGCGACTGCCGGGCGTAGAACGCGAACAGTTTATCCGGCAATTGGGAATAGCCGCCGGCGAGGCCCGAGCGGGCCAAACGCATCTTGGCCTGATGCTGATCGACCTGACCAACCTGGCAAGAATCAATCATTACCACGGCTATGACGTTGGCGATCGGGTATTGCAACAGGCCTACCGCCAGCTGTTGGCGCTCAGCAAATTGCCAGATTCGGTTTTTCGCGTGGGCAGCCATCGCTTTTCCTTTATCCTGGCGGACCTCGGCAACCCCGCGTTTATCGCCCTGGCCATGAACCGGGTGCAGCGCGTCCTCGCCGCTGAATTGCACGGCGACACCGGGGTGCTGGGCGTCGATATCAAGATCGGTATCGCTGTCAATCGCCACGGCGGTTTGGACTTCATGACGCTGCTCGCGCGCGCTGAGGCCTCCCTGTCCCATGTCAAACTGGGGGGCGTGCAGCGTATCGAGGATGTGCTGGCCGAGGACAGCGACGCCCCGATGCAGATCCGCCTTGAGCAGAGCCTGGCGGAAGCCTTGCAGGACAACGCATTTGAATTGTGCTTCCAGCCCAAAATCGAGCTCGCCACCGGCCGGGTCCTCAGTGCGGAAGCGCTGCTGCGCTGGCAGACGCCGCAGGGTGAGTTTGTCGCGCCGGAATTGATCGTGCAGTGGGCGGAATCAGCGGGTCGGTCCTACGATCTCACCAAGTGGGTGGTGCACCGTGCCCTGCGCCAGTTGAGGGAGTGGCAGGGCGGCATGGATATCAGCATCGCGGTCAACGTGCCTGCCAACCTGGCCGGTGACCGGGACCTTCCCGCCCTGTTGCACGACGCGATAGCCATCTGGGGCGTCAAGTCTGACAGGGTTGTCGTCGAAATCACTGAAAGCGCTATCATCGAGGACAAGCAGTCGGGTTTCGACAACCTGCTGAAGCTGAGGGAGATGGGTATCAATCTTTCCATAGATGACTTCGGCACGGGCTATTCATCACTCTCCTATTTCAAACATATCCCAGCGGCGGAACTGAAGATCGACAAATCCTTCATCGACTCGATGCTGGTGGACGCGCAGGATATGGAACTGGTCAAAATCATCATCCACATCGCCCACCAGTTCGGCCTGAGGGTCGTAGCTGAAGGGGTGGAAGATCGCGAGAGCCTTGAAAAGCTGCGTGAACTGGGTTGCGATTATGCGCAGGGCTACTATATCAGCCCGCCCCTGCCCCGGGACGAGTTTCTGGCCTGGGTTGCCGGCTGGCGCGGGTCCAGCGGCTAGCGCTTTTTGCTGGCCTCGGCAAAAGCCGCGGCAAAGGCCCCGCCCGCTGGCGTGCGGTCCGTTTTCCCGTGCTCGCGCGGTGACTTATCGCCCCGCTCGTTTCGACCCGGGGTATGGCCTCGCTGGGCAGCCTGATCCCCCGCCTTGTCCGACAGCCGCATACTCAGCCCGATGCGTTTGCGCGGCTGGTCTATCTCCATCACCTTTACCCGCACGATGTCGCCGGCTTTGACCACATCCCGCGGATCTTTCACGAAGCGTTCGGCGAGGGCTGAGATGTGGACCAGCCCGTCCTGGTGCACACCGATGTCGACAAATGCGCCGAAGGCGGTCACATTGGTGACAGTGCCCTCCAGGATCATATCGGGCGCCAGGTCAGAGATCTTTTCGACACCCTCCTGGAACGCGGCCATTTTGAATTCCCCACGCGGGTCGCGTCCCGGCTTCGCCAGCTCCGCAATAATATCCTTCACCGTGGGCAGGCCCACTGTGTCTGTGGTGTAGGCCGCAGGGTCCAGGGTGCGCAGGAAAGTGGTGTCGCCAATCATGCTGCCGATATCGCGCTGCTGGCGCGCCGCGATCGCCGCGACTACCGGGTAGGACTCCGGGTGTACCGCAGAGGCGTCCAGCGGGTCGTCCCCGCCCACCACCCGCAGGAAGCCGGCAGCCTGCTCGAAGGTCTTCTCGCCCAGCCGGGGAACCTTCAGCAATGCGCTGCGGCTGCTGAAGCTGCCCCGCGCATCGCGCAGGGCGACGATATTGCCGGCGATGTTCTGGTTCAGGCCGGACACTCTGGCCAGCAAAGGGACAGAGGCCGTGTTGACGTCCACGCCCACCGCATTCACGCAGTCCTCCACCACGCTATCCAGTTGCCGCGCCAGCTGCACCTGGCTCACATCGTGCTGGTACTGGCCCACGCCGATGGATTTGGGCTCGATTTTGACCAGCTCCGCCAGGGGATCCTGCAGGCGTCGGGCGATGGAGACCGCGCCGCGAATGGTTACATCCAGGTCCGGGAATTCCCGGGCGGCAAACTCCGACGCCGAGTAGATCGAGGCGCCGGATTCGTTCACCATGGCCTTGCGCACTGCCAGCTCCGGATGAGCACGCAACAGGTCGCCGACGAATTTATCCGTTTCCCGTCCGGCCGTTCCGTTGCCGATGGCGATCAACTCCACCTGGTGGCGTCGTATCATATGCAGCAGTGTGGCCCCGGCCTCCTGCAACTGCTTGCGCGGCTCGTGGGGGTAGATCGCGCCGTGGTCCAGCACCTTGCCATTGGCGTCAACCACCGCCACCTTGACCCCGGTGCGCAAGCCCGGGTCCAGGCCCATGGTCGCCCTGGGGCCGGCTGGCGCCGCCAGCAGCAGGTCCTTCAGGTTGTCGGCGAAGACCTGGATGGCCTCCCGTTCCGCCCGCTCCCGCAGCTGCCCGAGCAGGTCGGTCTGCAGGTGGGTAAGCAGCTTGACCCGCCAGGTCCAGCGCACGGTTTCCCGCAGCCACTGGTCGGCGGGCCGCTGCCGATCTTCAATCCGCCAGTGTGCGGCCACCATGGCTTCGCAGGGGTGCGTGTCGGTGGGTTTCTCGGCAGCGTCCATCACCAGGTTGAGGGCGAGAATGCCCTCATTGCGGCCGCGAAACATGGCCAGCGCGCGGTGGGAAGGCACTTTCGAAAACGCCTCGGTGTGTGCGAAATAATCGCGAAACTTGGCGCCCTCCTGCGCCTTGCCTTCCACCAGGCGGCTTGCGAGCAGGGCGTGGTCTGCCAGGAACTGGCGCAGCCCGGCCAACAGGTCCGCGTTTTCGGCAAAGCGCTGCATCAGGATCTGGCGGGCGCCGTCCAGGGCAGCCCTGGCGTCGTCGATGCCGGCATCCGGGTTCAGGTAAGTCGCCCCCAGGGTGTCTGGATCGAGCGAAGGGTCGGCCAGCAGTGCATCCGCCAGCGGCTCCAGCCCGGCCTCCCGGGCGATCAGGGCCTTGCTTCGCCGCTTGGGTTTGTAGGGCAGGTAGAGATCCTCGAGGCGGTTCTTGGTATCGGCCTCAAGGATATCCTGCTCCAGTGCGGCGCTCAGTTTGCCCTGCTCCGCGATGCTCCCCAGGATGGTCCGGCGGCGCTCCTCCAGCTCCCGCAGGTAGCGCAGGCGTTCATCCAGTGTGCGCATCTGGGTGTCGTCCAGGGCGCCGGTGGCCTCCTTGCGATAACGGGCTATGAAAGGGACAGTGGCGCCCTCATCGAGAAGCTTGATGGCAGCCTCTACCTGGCGGGCGTGTACAGAGAGTTCCTGCGCGATGCGCTCGGCAATGGCTTTTGTCATGGTGTGTATTGGTCTTTGTAAAGCAGTGAAAACAGCTTATTACAGCGCGGAAGCGGCATTATGCGCCTGTCGATACCACTTTGCGATCTGGTAATTCGCCGGGTTCTATGCTGCGCAGCGTGCGGGCCGGGGGTTCACCCGCGGCCCCGGCGGCCTAGGTGAATTTCCTTACCGCCGCCAGCAACTGGCGGCAAGTGATCTGGCCGATCAAGCGGCCATTTTCCACCACCGGGCGGCGGCGATGTTTCTTCAGCAGCATATCCTGGGCCACGTCCAGGATATTTTCATTGGGGTGGGCAACCAGCAGGTTGTCGCCTGTCATGTGTTCGCGCACGAGGCCGACACTGGTTTTGTTGTAGGTGGCGCCCAGGGCTGCGCGCAGGCAGTCCAGCTCCGAAAGGACGCCTACCAGGATGCCCTCGGCGTCAACCACGCAGACCCCGGAGATCTTGTTGTCGATGATGACGCGCATGGCTTCCAGCACGTTGTCGTCCGGTTTTACTTTCACCGGGTTATTGAGCATATAGTCCCGGAGGTTGACCGATTGCAGCATAGATTTCTCCTGTTTTTGTCCCGTGACAATGGTGCAGCGCTTTTATAGATCTCAGTTGAGTATAGCCCGTAAATACTGCATGAGTGATTGTGGAGCGATTCCCAGCAGCAGAATGCTGGCGATTAACAGGCCCGACAGGATATGCCCTTGTAACGTTCCCGTGGTCTCCTCCCCCGCCGGGTGCTCCAGCGGCCGACGTGCCATGTAGTCGATCACCCGCAGGTAATAGTAGATGCCGAGCGCACTGCCGAGTGCCAGGCTGAAGAGCAGCACCCAGTGGTGGCCGCTGACCGCGGCGCTGACCAGGTAGAATTTGGCGATGAAACCGGCCGTGAGCGGTATACCGGCCAGGGAGAGGAGCGCTACCAGCATCAGGCAGGCCAGCAACGGCTGGCGCCAGAACAGGCCGCTGAGCTGTTGCAGCTGGACGTTTTCGCGCTCGACCCGGTCCGCGCTGATCAGGGTCAGCAGGCCGAAGGCCGCGATGGTGGTCGCGGTGTAGGCTATGAGGTAGTACGTCGCCGCTTCCACCGCCAGAGCGCGGTTGGCGCCGTTGATGCAGACCATGAAAATGATCAGCAGGTAGCCGAGGTGGGCGATGGACGAGTAGGCCAGCATCCGCTTTACGTTGGTTTGCAGCAGGGCCAACAGGTTACCCGCGAGCATACTGAGGATGGCGAGCAGGCCGGTGACTTCCACCAGCCTGCGGTAGCGGAACAGGTCGGCGTCCAGGAACAGGCGCAGCAACACGACGAAGACCGCCGCCTTGCCCACCGAGGCCAGGAAGCCGGTCACCGGCGCCGGGGCCCCGTCGTACACATCCGGGGTCCACAGGTGAAACGGCACCACCGACAGCTTGAACGCCAGGCCTGCAAAAATCATGACGGCCGCCGGCAGCAGCATGCCCCGGTGGGCATTTGCCAGAGCCAGCTCCCGCCCCAGCCCGGAGAAATCCAGGGTGCCTGTGGCGGAATAGAGCAGGGCGAAG
>CAYTDW010000044.1:0-10695 GCA_964436585.1 uncultured Halioglobus sp.
CGGCGAGGGATCTGGCGGCGGGCTGGACTGGCTGGCCATGGTCATCGTTCTTGTGAGCTGCGGGATGGTTACTGTAGTCTAGTGTACCCCCGATCAATTCGGTAATGGCCCAGGTGAAGCGAATCCGCGTCTATTTGATAGATGATCACAATGTGGTGCGCGAAGCGGTGGCGTCGCTGCTGGAGGCCGAGCCGGACATCAGTGTGGTGGGGCAGAGCAGCGCCGCCCGTGAGGGCATCAACGGGGTGGTGGAAACACAGGCCAATATTGTCATTATCGATCTCAAGATGCCGGGGATGAGCGGCCTGTCCGCCATCAGCGAGATCGCGGCGCTGGCCCCCGCGGCGGGTATTGTCGTCTTTACCATGTACGACAATCCCGCCTATGTATGGGAGACGATGAATTCGGGGGCCCGCGCCTATTTGCTGAAAAGTGCACCCAAGGAGGATTTGCTGCGCGCCGTTCGCGCGGTGGCAAGCGGCGCGGGATTCCTGCAGGCGGAGGTCACCATGCCCCTGCTCAAGCGCCTCGCCAACGACGCCCGCGCGGAAAGCCAGCGCAGCCTGTTGACGTTGCGCGAAATGCAGATACTGGAATGCCTGGCCGAGGGCAGCAGTAACAAGACGGTGGCCAGCACGCTCGAGATCACCGAGGAGACGGTAAAGTCCCACCTCAAGAACCTGTACGAAAAGCTCGGTGCCTCGGACCGCGCGCACGCGGTGGCGATCGCCCTGCGCCAGACAATCATCGAATAGCCGGTAACGGGGACCGGCTCTCCCCCGAATGACCACGGCGCTTCCCCAATTTGTGTGATGTTCCCGCGGGCCGCGAATACCGATGCTGGGTGTTCCACAGGGCGGGGAGCGGTTCATGGGCGCCAGCGCGGAGCTTGCAGGCCAGGCGACGGTTTTTAAGGTAACGGTGCGCTATGCCGGCGGCGTCGAGCGCACCGTGCCGGTGTTGCCGGGCCAGACCATTCTCGCCGCCGCCCAGAGCCAGGGCGTTCCCATCGTCAGCGAGTGCGAGAGCGGAGTGTGTGGCGCCTGCGTGGGTCAGTGCGTCAGCGGCCGCTATGACCTGGCTGACGCGGAGGCATTGAACGACCAGGAAAAAGCCGGGCGCAGCATTCTCGCCTGTCAGACACGGGTGAGTTCGGACTGCGTGGTGGAGCTCGATTATTCGATCGATGACAATACCGCAAGCCTGGTCGACGGCGAGGCGATCGTCACGCAGCTGCAACGCGTCTCGGATACCACCGCGATTCTCTCGCTGGACGCATCCTCCCTGCCTGAACAACTGGCATTCCGCCCCGGCCAGTTTGCCCAGCTGCGGGTTCCCGGCAGCGACCAGTGGCGCAGCTATTCCTACGCGCAGCTGCCGCATCCGGTGAACCAGCTCACCTTTATCATTCGCCTGCTGCCGCAGGGTGTCATGTCGGATTATTTGCGATCCACCGCAAAGGTGGGCGACACCCTGGGTATACGCGGCAGCAAGGGCAACTTCTACCTGCGCAAGGTGACGCGACCTGTAGTCCTGATGGCAGGCGGAACCGGCTTGTCCGCTATTCTGGCCATGCTGGAACAGCTGGCGGCGGATCGTGTCAGCCAGCCCGTGCGCCTGTACTACGGGGTTACCGCATACGATGACCTGTGCAAATTGCGGCAGCTGGAGCAATTCCGCCAGCGCCTGCCGGACTTCCAGTTGCAGGTGGTCGTGGCCAGGCCCTGCGAGCAGTGGCGCGGGGCCACCGGATTGATCACCGACCTGCTCGAGAAGCCGGCGCTGTTTGCTGGCCATGTCGATATGTACCTGTGCGGGCCGCCGGCAATGGTGGACGCAACCCGGCAGTGGCTGCGGGACCACGATCTTCAGCGCGCCCAGGTTTTCTACGAGAAGTTCGTTGCCAGCGGCGCCAGGCTGGCCGCGCCGAGGCAGTGCCTGGATCCTGCGCAGCTCGACTACCAGCAGATCAAAGAGCGCGGCCGCCGCAGGGCAGTGGTGATTGGCGGAAGTATTGCCGGCATCGCCACCGCCAAGGTGCTGACCGGGTACTTCGACAAGGTGATCGTACTCGAGCAGGACTCTGAACACTGTCGCGACGAGGGCAGGCCGGGGGCAGCCCAGGGCTGGCACCTGCACCACCTGCTGATCGCGGCCCAGAAAGCCCTCGAGGATATCTTTCCGGGAATCGGGGACGACCTGGTGCGCGAAGGCGCCTTCCGGGTCGACACGGCCCAACAGTACCGGATCATGATGGCCGGGTCCTGGAAGAAGGTCTTTCGCTCGGGTCTGGAAATCATCTGCGCCGGCCGCCCCCTGATCGAGTGGTGCATCCGGCGGCGCCTCGATGGCGAAGAAAACATCGACTATCGCTATGACAGCAGGGTCGGGGAGCTGATCTACGAGCGCGACAGTAATCGAATCCTGGGCGTCGCCGTAACGGTGCAGGGTGTGCTGGAAATCATCCCGGCTGAATTTGTGGTTGACGCCGCGGGCAAGAATACACCGGTGCCGCGGCTGCTGGAGTCGCTCGGCACAGGCGCTCCCGCGGTCGAGGAAGACTGCATCAATGCGGTGTATTCCAGCATGCAGCACGCGGTGCCCCCCGAGCGGCGCTGGAAAGACAAGGTCATGGTGATCTGCTATGCCTATCGCCCCAACCAGAAACACTACACCGCGCAATATTACACGGACTCCAGTCGCTCGGTGCTGTCGACCTCGCTGATTGCCTACGACAGCCGTACCCCTCCGAGAACCGTGGAGGAATTCAAGGCGCTCGCCCGGCTGATGCCGTCCGATGCGATTGCCAGGGAGCTGGAGGGCCTGGAGCCCTGCTCGAAAATCCACAGCTTCCGCTATCCCTCCATGCTGCGGCGCAAATACGAGGATATGTCCACCTTGCCGCGGGGCCTCGTTGCTATCGGGGATGCGTATTGCAGCGCCGACCCGGTCTCCGGCGCCGGCATCGCCAAGGCGCTGTTGGAGCTGAATGTATTGCGGGACCTGCTGGCCACGCACGCCCCCGACAGCGATCAGCTGGTAGAGCGCTATTACCGGAGAATCAGCAAGATAGCTGACCAGGTCTGGTTCGTCGTCCGGGAGCAGAACCTGCGCTACCCCTGGATAAAGGATGTGAAGAAAAAGCAACCCTTCTACTTCGGCTTGCTCACCTGGTACATGGACCGCCTGGTGGAACTGTCACACACGGACACGGCCGTATACGCGAAGATGTTATCGGTCACCCACTTTGTCTCCCCGCCCGCCAGCCTGCTGTCACCGCCATTGCTCGCCAGGGCGGTGGCAAAGTGGCTGGGGACCAAACTGCTGTTGCGCCAGACCCTGATCGAGAAGAACTTCAGCAACGGCCGCTTGACCAGTACGGAAGCCATGCCCGGTGAACGGTAAACGCCGCATGGCAGGCGCTGCAGGGGCGTCGCTATGGCTGGCGGCCCTGGCGCCCCTTGCACTGTGCGCGCAATTGTCAGGCCAGGTGATTGCCGTCAACGACGGCCTCGGGGTCGCCGCGGCGATGGTGACCCTGGCCCTGCCCGGGGATGCGGTGGGTCCTAAAGCCATCACGGTATTTACCGCCGCTGACGGCTCCTTCGCCATTGCCGCTGACGCGGTGGCAGGGTTCGAGGGGGCTTCCCTGGTGGCGCACAAACTGGGTTACCGCCAGGTGCAGCCGGCCTCCGACACCGTGCAGCTGACCCGGGATGAACCCGGCGGCCACTACCGCGCCCGACTCTACGTCGAGGCCGTGGCCGACATCGGCGGGCAGGTCCCCGCGTCGGCCTGGCTGGCCGCTGCGCCGGCCGGGGACGCCAGGAATATCATGCTCTCGGGCTGCTCGAGTTGTCACCAGATGCCGAGCCCGAGGGTGCGGGAATACGCGGCCAAAATCGAGGCGGCCAGTGCGGGCCCGGAACAGGACGAACGCGCGCTGCAGGAGTGGCGCAAGGTGGTGCGCCACGAGGCCTGGCGGATGGCTGTTACCTATATGCGGGCCAAGCACTACGCGGTGTTCCCGCTGGAGAGCGCCATGAACCTGGACGCGATCGACTGGCCCACCGCGAACAACGCGGACTACAGTTTCTTCAACGCAGCGCAGGGTGAAATTATCGCCCGCTACCTGAGCGATCATTTCCCCGCCCTGACGGTCAGCCTGCCGCGCAGCGCCTATCGCTATGGCGCTCCCCTGGGGGCCGGGGAACATACCCGTATCCGGGAGTATGCCTTCCCCGCGCAGGCGTTGGTGCGGGAGTTGGTGGCGAGCCCCGATTCCCGCTATCTCTGGGGCGCCGATGTGAGGCGGAATATGATTGTTCGCCTCGATCCCAAAGACGGGGCCACCCGCTGGTATCCGGTGGATTTCGCGGGGTCCACCGGCCCGCACACCATCGTTCCGGACGACAGGGGCATGCTGTGGGTATCGATGATCGACAATGACCAGTTTGGCCGCTTCGACCCGACGACCGAGCAGTGGACGCTGTGGACCCTGCGGCCCGGCAACCTGGCCAGTGACCCATCCATCGCGGGCGCCGCCGTCGTACACGATATGTCGATCGATTCCCGGGGCCACCTGGCCCGGGATGCCAACGGCAAAATCTGGGTGACCCTGGTGGGCACCAACCAGATGGGGACCCTCGATCCCGCTACGGGCGAGGTCGCCTTTTACGATGTGAACCATATTGCCGGTTTGAGCCCCATCAACCATCTCATCTACTCGACGGTGCTGTCGGCCGACGGTAAATGTGCCTGGTACTCGCAGGTCAACGGGTCGGTGGCCTGCCTCGATACCGCGACCAGGAAAATCGACAAGCACATTCCGTTCCCGGAAGGCACCGGACCGCGGCGCATGGCGCGGGACAACCAGGGTACGTTATGGGTGGCGCTGTTCGGCAGTGGCCAGGTTGCCAGGATCGATATGGCCAAAGGGGAACTGCAGGCCACCTATGACCTGCCCGACCGGGCCGCGGCCCCCTATGCGGTGACCTGGGATGAACGCCGCAAGGTCGTTTGGGTCGTCAACGCCAACAGTGACGTGATCTACCGGCTGGACCCGGCCTCGGGCGCCTTTACCGTGTATCCCATGCCCCGCCAGATGGCCTATATGCGCCAGCTGTCGATCGACCATGACAGCGGCGAGCTGATCGGAACCTACAGCAACTACCCCGAGGGATCCGGACCTTCCATGGGTGTAGTGATGGATCCTGGTGACTGAATGGAAGATGGCGCGACCATGGTCAGGGGGGTTTCCGGCGCGGGACGCCGGGGGTCCGGGCATTCCCTGGCCTGTGGCATGCTGCTGGGTCTCGCTGTGCTGAATGCGCCGCAGTGTGTCGCCGGTTTGAGCGACGCGCAGGCCCGTGAATTTTTCAACCGGCAGGGCTGCAACGCCTGCCACGGTGTTGATGAAACCCGCCTCGCTCCCTCTTTTCAGATGGTGGCGCGGCGCTACCCGAATGCCACGCCCGAGGTGGTCGAAAGACTGGGCCTGAAAATACGCCTGGGCGGCGCCGGCGCCTGGGGCGCCGTGCCCATGATCAGTTACCCCGGGCTGTCAGACGAGGAGGCGCGGCGCGTCGCGCGCTGGATCCTGGGATTGCCGGCCCCTGGGGCCGGAGCGCAGTAAACGCCGCGAACAACCCACCACAAGGGGAACAACCGGAATGAAAACAGAGCGCAATTTTCGCATGATCGAAACCAATGGCGTGCGGCTGCGTGTCGTGGTCGAAGGCCGCGGGCCGCTGATGATACTTCTGCATGGCTGGCCCCAGTGCTGGTATCTGTGGCGTCACCAGATCGACCCCCTGGTGGCGGCGGGCTACCAGGTCGCGGTGCCCGACCAGCGCGGGTACGGCGGCAGCGACGCCCCGGCGTCGGTGGAGGACTATGACATCATCGCGCTGTGCAAGGATGTCGTGGGTATTGCCGACGCCCTGGGCCACCGCACGTTCCGGCTGCTCGGGCACGACTGGGGAGCGATTGTCGCCTGGCATACCGCCCTGTTATATCCCGAGCGGGTGGAGGCGATCGCCTGCCTGAGTGTGCCCTATACCCGTTGGGATACCCGCGCGATGACGCAGCAGGAAGCCCATGGCGATCACTTTTTCTACAGTGTCTATTTCCAGACACCCGGTGTGGTGGAGCGTGAGCTCGATGCGGACCTGGAACGCTCGCTCAGGAAAATTTATTTCTCCGTCTCAGCCCAGGCCCCCCAGGGCTTGTGGTTCACCGAGCGGCCCTCGACATCCAGATTGCTGGACGGCCTCGGCGATTTCGAGACCCTGCCCGACTGGCTCACCCGGTCAGATCTCGATTACTATGTCGAACAGTACCGGCGCAACGGCTTTCGCGGTCCGATAAACTTTTATCGCAATATCCAGCGCAATGAGCAACTGACACCGCAACTTGAAACTGCCCGGGTGAGCCAGCCGGCCTATTTCATGATCGGCAGGCAGGACGTGGCCCTGCTGTTCTTTGCCGGCGGTTGGGTGGATGCCATGGACGACTATGTCGCCGACCTGCGCGGCAAGGTCTACGTCGATAACGCCGGCCACTGGCTGCCGGCGGAACAGCCGGAGGCGGTGACCAGGGGCGTGCTCGGGTTTTTCCGCTCTGTTTAGCCGGCGTGCAGCGGGAAACCGGCAATAGAGGCACCGCCATGAAACACCTGTTCAATATCGAAGGTAAAGTCGCCGTGGTAACGGGCGGCTCCCGTGGTATCGGGGCGATGATCGCGCGCGGCTTCGTCGAAAATGGGGTGAAAACCTATATCACCGCGCGCAAGGAGGAAGAGTTGCTGGCTACTGCCGCACAACTGTCGTCACTGGGTGAATGTATCGCAATCCCCGCTGACCTCGCCACCCTGGAGGGCGTTAGCGGTTTCGCGGATGCCGTTCAATCGCGCGAGGGAAAAATACATATCCTGGTCAACAATGCGGGAGCGACCTGGGGTGCACCGTTCGACGAGTTTCCCGAGAACGGCTGGGATAAAGTCATGGACCTCAACGTCAAGTCCGTGTTTTTCCTTACCCAGCGGCTGCTGCCCGGCCTGCGGGCAGCCGGTACGGCGGAGGATCCCGCCCGGGTCATCAACGTGGGTTCGGTGAACAGTTTCATGCATTCGAAAATGACCAACTATTCCTACGCGGCAAGCAAGTACGCGGTGCAGGGTATCACCCGCCACCTGGGTGCGGACCTCGCCGGCGAGCATATCAATGTCAACGGCATTGCGCCGGGCTTCTTTCCCAGCAAAATGACCGCCCACAACAAGGAGGACGAGATGGTGTGGGCCATCCCCAAGGGGCGGCTGGGCAATGCCGAGGATGCGGCGGGTGTGGCCATTTATCTGAGCTCGCGCGCTTCCTCCTACGTGCTGGGACAAATCATCGTGGTGGACGGGGGAATGGTCGCGGCCTCCTGATCCGCGCAGGCAACGGGTCGAGAAGACCCGGGTCTATCAGGTATACTTCGCCGCTGCCCCGCAGAGTACAAATTCCAGGGGGTAATTTGCGGGGGATTCAGTGCGCTTCACAGGGGAATTGTTCATCCGGAGACTTAAACTGGCCGGGCTGTGCTGGCTCTGCTGCCTGCTGGTGCTGCCTGCACCTGCTGCGCGCGCGCAGGAATCGCTGCAGGCGGTGTTGCAGCAGTTGGCGTCCCAGGGCCGTCTCGACATCGCCGGCGCTACGGTCTACGACCTGCCCGTCACCCGGGAATTTTACCAGCGTGCGCTCTGGCGGCCGGCCTGGACCCGGCAGGAGGCGGTGAACGAACTGGCGGCGGCGATCGAGCAGGCCTGGCGCGAGGGAATGAACGGGCGGGATTACCACCAGGACCAGGTCAGGGGCCTGCTCGACGGTAGCCTCACCCTCGATGTCGCAAGGCGGGACTTATTGCTCACGGACAGCCTGGTGCGCCTCACCTACCACTATGCCCTGGGCAAGGTAGACCCCAGGGAGCTTATTCCGTCCTGGAACTTCGGAGTTGCCCTGCCCGATATAGACCCGGTGACCTGGCTGGGCGAGGTGATTGCGCACGGCGGTATCGGCGCGGGGCTCGAGAAGCTCAAACCCACCAATCCCATTTATAGGCACCTGGTACTCGCCCTGGCCAGGTACCGCGAGATCGCGGCTGCCGGCGGCTGGGACAGTACTGCCGAGGGGCCGACCCTGCGCGAGGGTGACAGCAGCCCCAGGGTGGCGCAGTTGCGTCGCCGCCTGCAGGCGGAGGGAGATGAGGAAGCCGCCGCGGCGACCGATCCCGAGCTGTTTGACGCGGGACTGCGGCAGGCGGTTGCCCGCTTCCAGCGTCGCTACCGGCTCGATGCGGATGGCATTGTCGGCAAGCAGACCCTGGCGGCAATGAACGTGCCGGCGGAGCGGCGGGTCGGCCAGATCCGGGTCAACCTCGAGCGGGCCCGGATACTGCGGGATATCCCGGCCACCGCGGTGGTGGTGGACGTGGCGGGATTCGAGGTGTCGCTGTTGCGGGATGGCCAGCGCCTGTTCCAGGGTCGAGCGGTCGTAGGCAAGCCCTATCGCAGCACGCCGTTGTTCAGCGATACCATTACCTACATTGAATTCAATCCCACCTGGACGGTACCGCCGACCATATTGAAGCGGGATGTATTGCCCGCCGTCAAAGTTGATCGCGATTACCTGAAGCGCAAGCACATGCAGGTGCTGACCAGGGATGGGATGGAAGTAAACCCGGATACCGTGGACTGGTCGCTCTACCCGCGCCAGGGCTTCCCCTACATGATTCGCCAGCGACCGGGGCCGGATAATTCCCTCGGCCGCGTCAAGATCATGTTTCCCAATGAACACATGGTGTACCTGCACGACACCCCCAGTCGCGATCTTTTCAATCGCAGCGAGCGCACCTTCAGTTCGGGGTGCATCCGCGTGGAGAACGCCGAGCAGTTGGCCGGCCTGTTACTGGACGACCCGGACAAGTGGGATGCCGCCGCTATCGACGCGGTGATTGAGAAGGGGCAGACCCGGCGCGTATCCCTGGTCGAACCCATGCCGGTCTACCTCGTCTACTGGACTGTAGAGGCGTATGCCGATGGGGAGGTGCACTTCAAGCGCGACCCCTACAATCGCGATGCGCGGTTGATCGAGGTGCTGGACCAGCCCCTGGTGCCGGATTCCGCCCGGCTGGAGCGCGGGCGTTCGCCTCTTGGTTCAGCGCACAATACCGAAGCCGCGAGCACCAGCGCGGCCGCCGCAGTTATACATTCGCCCAAAATTCACTGAAAGGGAGCGCTATCCAGATGTCTGATCCAGCCAGGCTTGTATTGATTACCGGGGGCGGCAGCGGCATGGGCCGCGAGGCAGCGCGCCGGTTTGCCGAACGCGGTGAGACGGTTGCGCTGTTCGACGTCAATGTGCAGGGCATGGCGGAAACCAGGGGAAGCAGCGACCGCATTCACTGCTGGACGGTGGACATCACCGACTTCGCCGCTGTCTGCGCGGCAGTAAAGGAAGTGGAGCAGACGCTCGGCCCCATCGAACGCCTCTATAACTGCGCCGCCATCATGCCCTTCGGCAAACTGCTGGAGCAGGACAACGCCATCATCCACAAGCAGATGGCGATCAACTACGGCGGCCTGGTGAATGTCACCCAGGCGGTACTGCCGGCAATGCTGGCGCGGGGCCATGGCGATTTCGTCAGTTTCGCTTCAATGGCGGGTATCATTCCCATGTTGATGACCGGCGCCTATACGGCCACCAAGTTTGCCGTGGTGGCATTTACCGAGACGCTGTACCACGAGCATATCAATTCCGGCATCCGCTTTGCCTGCGTCTGCCCGCCGGCGGTCGCCACGCCCCTGTTGCAGCAGGGCAGGGATACCGTCTGGCCGAAGATGCTGGACGAGGCGGGCCCGCCGATTGCGCCCGGGGCGGTGATCGATGCCATCGAGAACTGCCTCGACAGGGGCAGATTTCTTGTGTTTCCCACCCGCAACGCGAAGATCGGCGCCATCATGCGCCGCCTGTTTCCGGCACTGATCTGGAAACAGGTGCACCAGGTCGAGGGCTTCTAGCCGGGGGCCTGGGGCGAGGCTTACCTCACACCACCTTGCCCGGGTTCAGTATGCCCTGCGGATCCAGCGCGTTCTTGAGGCTGCGCATCAACCCCAGCTCGACGGCCGAGCGGCTGATGTGCAGGTAGGGCTTTTTCTCCAGGCCGATACCGTGCTCGGCGGAAACCGATCCCTGGAACGCCGCCAGCGGCGCGTACACCTGCTGCTCGATGAGTGGGCGCAGGCGCAGGTAGTCCTGGGCCTGCACCTGCACGATCACGTGCAGGTTGCCGTCCCCCAAATGACCGAAGATAAACAACCTGTGCGCGCTGATCGCATCCTCCAGGGCCGGTCCGAGGTTCGCGGTATAGGCGTCCATCTCGGCGATGGGCAGGGATATATCGAAAATGACCGGTACACCGCCGTGCAGGGTCTGCTCAACGTCGTCGCGCAGGGCCCAGAAATGGTGACAGTCGGTCTCTGACTGGGAGATCGCCGCGTCGACGCGAGTGGCGGCTTCGTTCTCGCCGAGGTGGACGCACGCCGATCCGTGGAGGCAGAGGCCTTTCGCGATGAGCGCGCGCGCCTCGGGGGCGAGCATCTGGCCCTCGGGCGTGTCGAGGACGATCGCCAGCGGCGCCGGCCACGTTCCGAGCTGG
>CAYTDW010000045.1:0-10669 GCA_964436585.1 uncultured Halioglobus sp.
GGGCTTCAGCGCCCGCAACAGGGCCAGGCCGTGCTCGCCGATGAGGGCGCAGTTGGCGATATCCCTGGCGCGCAGCAGCAGGGCTGTTGCCAGGGCGGCGTCCGCCCGGCGCGGCGGCGGCAGCTCGCCCACGGCCGCGGCCACGGCCTCCAGGGCCCAGCGCAGGTTGACCGCGGTGGGGCGGGTTGCCAGCAGGGCCGCGCTGGCGCGTTGCAGGTTCGGTGTCGATGGATCCAGGGCGAGGGCCCGGGCCAGGCCGAATGCCGCAGTAATACCTATCAGCGGGGCCCCGCGCACCTGCATGGCACTGATGGCATGGCAGTAGGCGTCCAGGGTCTTCAGTTCGAGCCAGCGCAGGCTGTGGGGCAGCAGGGTCTGGTCAATGACTTCCGCCGCCCCGGTGGCGGGGTTCCAGCGCAGACTGCAGAGTTCCTCGGCGGACGACACGGCGGCGGGCAATCAGGCCGCAACCGGATGTTCTGAAACGGTTTCGTACTGCCACTCGAAGACATTGAGCTCGATAAATATAAAGGCGAACAGCCACAGCGCGGCATCGTAGAAATCGAGGAAATCGCCGGCATAGGCCCAATAGGCGGCGCACAGGAACAGTATCGCGTAGATCACCAGCTTGAGGATTTTGGTCGCGTTCATGACCCGGTCAGAGAGGTAGCCGCGCAACTGCAGGCGCACTTCCACCTCCAGCACGATCACCACCAGAAGCCAGTCGGCCGCGTTGATCACGTCGACCCAGGCCAGTCTCTGGGCGGCGCGCAGGGTTTCGCCGTCCGCAAGTATATTGAAATCCGCCACGGTGAATACCTGCCCGCCCAGGGCGGCGCAATTGACGGCATCCAGCGGCACATACTCATCCAGGTCAACCAGCACGGAGTAGTCGCCACCCAGCAGGGAGCAGGCGTCGGCCACCGACAGCGGCGATACCTGGTACAGGGTGACCAGCTCCTGGTAGTAGCCGGTGAAGGCGTAGACCAGGGCGATATAGCACAGCCCGCGCAGGCCGTGCAGGCCCCACTTGACCCCGCCGTGGATTTTGCTGTCGCTGAGTACCGCGGTTTCGAGTTCGAACATCAGCAGCAGGATAACCCAGGCCGCGGTATCGATCGTGGCGGAGAACGCCTGGATCAACTGGCCGGGTTCGATGCCGTCGGCGAAGGTGAAGGACAGGGCTGCCAGCTCCTCCCGCAGGAACAGGAGGATATTGAAACTGAGCAGCAGGTAAACGAGGTATTTGGCAGCCTTGAAGAGGCGGAAGCGGGCATCGTTGCCGAAGTAAGTATCCCGCTCTGCCATCGAAGTTCCCGCCATGTCAGACCTGGAGCAGCAGGTGTTCCCTTTCCCAGGAACTGATGACCTGGTTGAACTCCTCGAATTCGTCGAGTTTTACCGCGGCGTAAGCGCGCAGGAACAGCTCGCCAAAAACCTCCTGCACCTCCGGTGAGTCATGCAGGTGGCGCAGCCCCTCCTCCAGGGTCCGCGCCACTTCAACCTCTTCCTCGTTGGCGGTGCCCTGGTGCGGCTCGGTGGGCTTGAGCTTGCCCTTCATGCCCAGGTAACCGCTGGCCAGGGTAGCGGCGAGGGCCAGGTAGGGATTGACGTCAGCGCCGGGGAAGCGGTTCTCAATCCGGGTATTCTCCGGTTCGCTGTGCGGCACCCGGAAGGCGGTGGTGCGATTATCCACGCCCCAGTTCAGGTTGATCGGGGCCGCGATATCGGGGGCGAGGCGCCGGTAGGAATTGACATTGGGCGCGTACAGGCTGATCAGCTCCGGGGTGTAGCGCTGCAGGCCGGCGATGTAACTCAGGAAGGCCTCCGTGTGACGGCCCTTGCGATCGGCAAAAATATTGCGGCCGGTCCTGGCATCCACCACGCTCTGGTGAATGTGCATGGCGCTGCCGGGCTCAGCCATCATGGGCTTGGCCATGAAGGTGGCATACATGCCGTGTTTGTGGGCGGTTTCGCGCGCAGTGCGCTTGAAGGTAAATACCTGGTCGGCCAGGCTCAGCGCGTCGCCGTGGAGGAAATTGATTTCCATCTGGGCGGCGCCGTTCTCGTGAATCAGGGTATCGACGTGCAACTCCTGCGCCGTGGCGTACTCATACATGTCCTCGACGAAATCCTCGAACTCCGCTACGGCGTCGATGCTGTACGACAGGCGGGAGGATTCCTTGCGACCCGATCGCCCCTTGGGCGGCGACAGCACATAGTCCGGATCCAGGTTTTTGGCGACGAGATAAAACTCCACCTCCGGTGCCACCACCGGCTTGAGGCCCTCGGCCTCGAACAGGCCCAACACCTTGCGCAGGATATTGCGGGTGGCCAGGGGGTGCGGCTCGCCGTCCATGGTATAGCAGTCGTGAATGATCTGGGCAGTGCGCTCCCGCGCCCAGGGCACGACGCGCATGGTGTTGGCATCGGGCTTGAGGATCATATCGGCGTCGGTGGGCTCGACGAAATCCCAGTGGCTGTCGGAGTATTCGCCGGTGACGCTCTGGATCATGATGCTTTCAGGAAGACGGGGATTGCCCCTGTTGAGAAACTGGTGGGCCGGGATGAATTTGCCGCGCGCACTGCCGGTCATATCCGGCACCAGCACTTCAACCTCGGCAATCTTGTGTCCCTTCAGCCAGTCCTTGATGGCCTTCGTTTCGGCGTCCATATAAATTCCTGGTGACCTGAAGTGGGCAGTATCGCAGCTCCCGAAAGAGCTCTTCAAGGCTTTTCCGTGAGCCTACCCCTAACGTGTTATGCTTCCGCCCGGTCACGAAACGGTATAGTTGCGCCATGCAGAATCAAGCCCATGTCGACTCCTGGTATGCCGCCAGCGCCAACCTGAAACTGGACCTGCCGCCACTGCAGGGAGCGGCGAGCACCGATGTCTGCGTGATCGGCGGGGGCTACACCGGGTTGTCCACCGCCATTCACCTGCGCCGGCTCGGTTACAGCGTCACGCTGCTGGAAGCGAACAAAATCGGCTGGGGTGCATCGGGCCGCAACGGCGGGCATGTGGGTACCGGCCAGCGCCAGGGCCAGGCACAACTGGAAAAGTGGCTCGGCCTGGATCATGCGAAGGCCCTGTGGCAACTCGGCCTCGAGGCTGTGGACACGGTCTGCGACCTGATTGAGCAACACCGTATCGATTGCGAACTGAAGCATGGCAACCTGCACGTGGCGTCCAAGGCCGCGGATATAGCCGACCTCCCGGGCGAGGTTGAGCACCTGCAGCGTGTTTACGGCTACCAGCAGATTCGCTACGTGGACGCCGCGGAGCTGGCGCAGATGACCTCTGCCCGCGGCTTTGGCGGCGCCACCCTCAATCTGGGCTGCCGTCACCTGCACCCGCTGAACTACGCGCTGGGCCTGGGCCGCGCGGCGATTGAACTGGGTGCGCAACTCCACGAGGGCAGCCGGGTGCTGTCCTATACCCAGGGCGACCAGGTGTTGGTGCGCACGGATCGCGGCGAAGTTCGGGCCCGCTTTCTGGTCGTGGCCTGCAACGGCTACCTCGAAAAGCTGGAGCCGCGCACCGCCGGCCACATCATGCCCATCAACAACTATATGCTGGCCACGGAGCCGCTGGCGGAAGAGCTGGCGCGCCGCCTGGTCCGCGACGATACCTGCATCTCCGACAGCCGCTTCGTCATCAACTACTGGAAGCTCTCGGCCGACAACCGCCTGTTGTTCGGCGGCGGCGAGTCCTACTCCAACCGGTTCCCCGCCGACATCAAGGGCTTTGTCCGCGGCTATATGCTGCGCATTTATCCCGAACTGGCCGCTACCCGCATCGACTACGGCTGGGGCGGCACCCTGGCCATCACTCTGAAGCGCATGCCGGATTTCGGCCGGCTGGGGCCCAACGCCTTCTACGCCCACGGTTATTCCGGCCACGGCGTGCCCATCGCCACACTGGCAGGCAAGCTGCTGGCTGAAGTGATCAGCGGCACCGCGGAGCGCTTTGATGTGATGGCCAGCGTGCCGACCAGCCGTTTCCCCGGCGGCACCCTGCTGCGCTGGCCGGCTCTGGTGGCCGGCATGCTGTTCTACAGCCTGCGCGACCGCATCGGTTGACACTGCAGCACCCGTCGCCTGTGCAAGCCGAAACCCTGCCAATGCGCCAACAGGATGACTGGCAAAGCCAGTTGCGCAACGTCGTCAGCTCCGCACAGCAGTTACTGGCGCTGCTGCAACTGGAACCGGCTGATGCGGGGTTTTCCGCCGCGGCATGCCAGGATTTCGAGTTGAAGGTGCCGCTGGCCTTTGTCCGCAGGATGCGGGTCGGAGACCCGTCGGACCCCCTGCTGCTGCAGGTGCTCGCGCGGACACAGGAGCTGGCCGAGGTCCCCGGTTTCAGTCGCGATCCGGTGGGCGAGACCGGCACGGCCAACCCCGCCAGGGGGATCATTCACAAGTACCGCGGACGCGCCCTGCTGATTGTCAGCAGTGGCTGCGCCGTCAATTGCCGCTATTGTTTCCGCCGCCACTTCCCCTACTCCGCCAACCAGAACAGCCGCCGCGAATGGCGCGAGGCCCTGGCTTATATCGCCGGCGATGCCGGGATCAGCGAGGTCATCCTCAGCGGCGGCGACCCGCTGCTGGCCAGCGACGATTACCTGGCGGAGCTGGTAACCCGAATCGCCGCGATAACTCACGTGCGCCGGCTGCGCATTCACACCCGCTTGCCCGTGGTTATCCCGGACCGGGTGAGTAGCGGCCTGCTCGACGCCGTCACGAGGCCGGGCCTGCAAACCGTGACGGTAATCCACTGCAACCACGCCAACGAAATCGACGACCAGGTCGAGCAGGCGCTGGCGCGCATGGCCCAGCGCGGCATAACCCTGCTGAACCAGTCGGTGCTGCTGGCAGGCATCAACGACAGCACGGAGGCGTTGTCAGCCCTGAGTGAACGGCTCTTCGCCGCCGGCGTGCTGCCCTACTACCTGCACCTGCTGGACAAGGTACAGGGCGCCGCCCATTTCGACGTACCCGAGGAACGGGCCTGGCAGTTGATCACTGGGGTGAGCGCTGCGCTCCCGGGATACCTGGTGCCGAAGCTGGTGCGGGAGGTGGCAGGGGCGCCCTACAAGGTGGGGGTAGGCGGAATCTGGTAGGAACTTGTGAGCACTCAAGCGCCGGGGACGATAAGCACCTGAACCACGGCCGCGGTTTCGCGGATATTTTTCGCCAGTCGATACTCGGGTGATTCGTACCAGGTTCGCGCCGCTTCCAAGCTGTCGAATTCGGTGATGATCACGTACTGGGAGGCGGGCCCTTCCAGTAGCTGCAGATCCCCTGGACGGACTTTCACCCGCCCGCCGTATTGCGCCACAGTGGGGTGTGCCTTCCTTCGGTACGCGAGAATCTTTTCCTCATCGTAGACCTGGAAGTAATTGAAGATCACATAGGCAGTCATGTAATAACCTCAGTTCAGCGGTGTCACCACCCACCCAAGATCTACTGATTCAGGGATTTTTTGTCAAAACCCGCAATCTGTTTGTAGCGCAGGGCAATCTCCGCAAGCTCGGCGTGAGAGATGATGTCGGAGATATCCTTGAAACCTTCCGGTGCACGCTCTTCGGCCATCTGCATAACCTGCTCCGGGCCATTATTACGGTTGGCCAGCACAATCGCGCTGGTCCTGGGCTGACGCTCCGCTGCATAGGCAGCGAAGGCAGCCTCCGGGCTCGCACATTCCTGCAGTGTGCGGGCAATGCATGCCGCATCAAGAATTCCCTGGGAAGCGCCATTGGAACCGATTGGGTACATGGGGTGGGCGGCATCACCGAGCAGGGCTACCCTGCCGAAGACCCAGGCATCCACCGGATCGCGATCGACCATCGGGAACTCGTAAATAGCCGATGCATCGCGGATCAGGCGGGGGATATCAAGCCAATCGAAACGCCATGATTCGAACCTGGGAAGAAAATCATCCAATCTACCCGGCCGATTCCAGTCTTCCCTGGATGTCAGCTCCCTGGAGTCGTAACGCAATTCGGCAATCCAGTTGGTGTATGACCTGCCCTTGCGATAGTGCTCGGCGCTGATCGGGTAACAGACAAATTTCTGATCCTGGTGGCCTGCCATGAACATGGAACGGCCGGTCAGGAAGGGATCTGATTCGGTGACACCGCGCCACAGGATTGCGCCATTCCAGACCGGCATGCCTTCGTTCGGGTAGTGGATCGCGCGCAACCGCGAGTGGATACCATCGGCCGCTACCACGCAATCAGCGCTGCGAACGGGCAAGGAGTCACCGCTCTTGCGGTCGATAAAATGAAGCCTGAGAGTACCATCTGCCGCAGTTTCATAGTTCTGCAGGTGATGGCCCAAGCTCACCACATTCTCGCCCAGACGTTCCGCCACGGTGCGATGCAGCAGACCCTGCAACTGCCCGCGGTGAATCGAAAGCTGGGGCCAGTTGTAGCCCGCCTCCAGGCCTCGCGGCTCATGCCAGATCAACTGGCCGAACTTGTTGAAATAGCACAACTCCGCGGTTTCCACCGCGATTTCACCCAGCTTGCCAAGCAAGCCAAGCGCATCGAGTTCTCGCACCGCATGGGGCAGCAGGTTGATCCCCACACCGAGTTCACGCAGCTCGTGCACACTCTCGTAAATTTTGCAGGAAATGCCCGCCTTGTGCAGTGCGAGGGCTGTAGTCAGGCCACCGATACCGGCCCCTATGATGGAAACTTCCACAGTTGCCTCCCTCCTTGTCCAACTGCCGTGATCGGCCGGGTGCAGCAGCAGCGAAAAACCTTAGCATTGGCCCCTGGAGTTATCCATCCCCCATTGAGGGTGGTCACGGCGAACCAAAATTCTGGCAGGCTGAGCTACAAAGTCTTACCAGGCGGTGAAGGCTCCGCGCTCGCCACAGAGAAAAATAATGCCTCAGACTCCCCAGGCCATACTCGACGACGCACCAATGAGTCGGCTGCAGTACACGATCATCGGTCTATGCATCGTTTTGCTCGCCTTGGATGGCTTTGACGTACTCGCAATAAGTTTTGCCGCTCCGGGGATTGCGGAGGAATGGGGCATAAGTCGTGCAGCTCTGGGCATCGTCCTGTCCATGGAACTCGCCGGTATGGCGCTGGGGTCGGTGCTGATCGGCGGCCTGGCCGACCGGTTTGGACGTCGCCCCCTTATACTGGCTTGCTTGATTCTCATGACGGTGGGCATGCTACTGGCCGGACTCTCGAGCAGTTCTGTTTCACTTTCCATTATTCGCTTTGCTACGGGCCTCGGTATTGGCGGCATGTTGGCCTCCGTCAACGCAATTGCCGCTGAGTATGCCAACGCCCGCTGGCGCAGCACCTGCGTATCACTGATGGCAGCGGGTTACCCATTGGGGGCAATCGTGGGTGGAGCCATTTCCTCCGTACTACTGGCGCACTATGACTGGCGCGCGGTGTTTGAATTGGGCGCGTTGATCACCGCGCTGATGATCCCCCTCGTCTGGTATCTGCTACCTGAATCCGTCTCGTTTCTATTGCAGAGCCAACCCGAGGGTGCGCTGCGGCGTGTAAACTCGACGCTTCGGCGAATGGGCCATGGCGAGGTCCTCGAGCTGCCGCAACCCACCGCATTATTGGCTCGATCAGGCCTGGTCCAGCTGTTTGCGCCCGACCTGGCGCGCGCCACTTTACTCTGTACGCTGGCCTATCTGGCCCACATCACAACCTTCTATTTCATTCTCAAGTGGATTCCGAAAATCGTGGTCGACATGGGCTACACTCCTGCCTATGCCGGCAGCGTACTGGTGTGGGCCAATGTAGGCGGCCTGGTGGGCTCGATCATTCTGAGTGCCCTGACTCAACGCTTCAACGTGCGCACCCTCGTGATTGCAGCGATGCTTGGCTCGGTCGTGATGATCAATGTGTTCGGGCGTGGGCAATCCGACCTCGGCCAGCTAGCGCTGGTAGCCGCCTGCGCCGGCTTTTTTACCAACTCCGCAGTTGTTGGCATGTACGCAATCCTGGCCCATGTATTTCCAACGCGGATGCGCGCCGGCGGGACTGGCTTTGTCATCGGTGTCGGACGTGGTGGCGCGGTGCTCGGGCCCATCCTCGCTGGCTTCCTGTTCGAGAACGGTCAAGGCCTGGCCACCGTCGCCTTCGTGATGGCGCTGGGCTCGGCCGTGGCCGCACTGATGTTGCTGTTTCTCGGAAGCCGCAACAACACGGAATTCTAGCGGCTTGTCGGACTCACTGCCGATATCAAGGTAGAGCGCCGTGGTAGCCAAGCACCTCCTGGAATCCCTTGTCCATTATGGCCCTGATAAGACCCTGTACAGCCGCAGTATCATTGACGTGCGGGAACGCCTCTCTTGGGGCTGGCAGTTCGAGGAACTCGCAAAGCGGCTCCCAGCCATCGGCTACTTCGAAAACCAGCAGCCGCCCCGGCTCGATGGTTTGCCTGACGCTGGCAACATGTTCGTTGAATCGACGAACAAGGTGATCATGATCATGCATACGTCCGTCAAAGTAGTCATTGATTGTCGTTTTCATGTAGGCACCCGCTTCGGTACCGGGCAGGAATGCCAGCCATTCTTTTCCAAAAATTGTGCTCTGGACAGAGGCAAACCACGTCTCCGGATCCCGCACTGTCAGCACGACTTTCGCGTCAGGGTAGTATTCAGCCAGTGCGGCATAGCTGGTGCAGGCGGGAAAGTCGACCGTTGCGGTAAAGCCCTCGAAAATTGCATCCCAATCCGGTGTACCGGCTCCTGCTTGTTCCCATAGTTTCCAGTGCGCGGGCCCTTTGGGGAAGCATTCAATCATGTGATAGCAGGGGTAACCCAATTGCTCCAGTGCCGCTTTCATCGACATGGTGCCAGTGCGGCCGAAGCCTGCACCGATAATTTTCAATGCCATCTCACGTTACCCTCCAATAGCTGGATCGTTAAAGACCTGGACCATTGTTGATCGAGCTTACCAGCACAACGCGCGGAACGGAAAAATACTTGATCAGGGGTAATCACTCCAGAACATTTCCTCGGACGATTGTCGCGCTTGTTCATCAAGCCGCGGAGGTCCTGTTCAGTGATAGCCGGCAAGTCGCTGCCTTTTGGGAGTTGGCGGAGGCGCCCGCCAAGGTGGCAATCCCGCCGATTTCGACTATAGTCAAAGCCGAGTGACAGCTTTCTCGAGCGTGTTTTTGCAGCCCCGGTAGAGCCCCAGCTGTCAGGTGCCCTGCCGCGATTCGAGGGGGCTTTTACATGAAAACCACCACCGGGTTCCCGTTGATTACATACCCCGCCGTCCGCCTGCCAGCCCGGCACCTGCAGCTTTACAGGCTGGTTCTGGTCGCCATGCTGGCCTTGCTGCTGCCAGCCTGCAAAATTGTTGTCACCGTTCCTTTCGGGGGCAAGGTAGTAACCGAAGACGGCTTTACCTGCCTGTCCGGGCAAACCTGTGAGGTCGACGTATCCGATGCGACGTTTGACAGCACCTTCACCGCCGTGCCGGCCGCCGGCTATACCTTCGCGCGCTGGCGCCCGAAAGCCGCCGCGTTTTGCGGCAACTCAACCGCGCCCTGCCGCCTCAGCACCATAGGCTTTGACGCCTACGCCGCGCTGCTGGACATCCTCGACTCCGACACCCGGTTTTTCCTGGAACCGATGTTTGTGCAGTACAACCTCAGCTACTGGCAACAGGTTCTCAGCCAGATCGGAGAGGGCAGCTTCGCCACCGAGGCCTTCCTCTATGCCATCAAGCCCAACACGGCCAACTGCGACCCGGGCGCCCTCACCGAGGCCGCGAAGGAAAGGGCGCTGCAGGCGGTCAACCAGGTGCGGTCACTGCATCGCCTGCCGGCGGTGACCCGGGACAGCTTCTATGACATGCAGGTCCAGGAGGCGAGCCTGGTACAGAAGGCGAACAATTACCTCAGCCATACACCGTCACCCGGCGATGCCTGTTATACGGCAGGCGCCAAAGAAGGCGCGGCGACATCAAACCTCTTCGGCGGGAATCAACCGAGTGACCCGGCAAGCGACGTGTTCGGCTGGACCAACGACAAGAACAACCTGGCCGCGCTGATGGAGGCGGGGCATCGTCGCTGGATACTCCACCCACCCCTGGGTTACATCAGTTACGGGCAGGTACTGGGCAGGTCCGCCCTCAAGGTTTTTGGCTTTGGCATGCAGCCGACCACGCCGGTGCCGGCGAGCCTGGAGTTCGTGGCCATGCCCTTCGAAAGCTATCCCTGGGTGCTGGTCAGCCAGGGTGCCGCGCCCACCCCCTGGAGTTTTTCCATGGTCCCCCCGATGGGCATGTCCAGCGCCTTCAATTACTTCCAGAATGCCACTGTCACCGTCACCGACAACGATTCGGGGGCAGCACTGCCGGTGCTTAACCTGCACAAGGACAACAAGGGCTTCGGATTATCGAATTTCCTGTCCTGGATGGTTGCCGGTTGGGAGTATGACAAACCCTATACGGTCAGGATCAGCGCCATCAGCATGCCGGGAGGTGGCGTCCGCGCCATCGAATACCCGGTTGTGATTGATCGCTACCAATTGTTCAATGTGGCCCACCCGCTGGAGAGCGGAGATACGCGCGAGGGCACGATCCTGCGGGGTAATTTCAACGCCGCCAAGGACCGGGACAGCTACCAGCTCTCCCTGGTGGGCACCAGAACGTTCAGCGGCCAAAGC